>JAGYNX010000099.1 GCA_018399855.1 Spirochaetota bacterium | reverse complement strand
ACAGGGCGGCCGAAATGCTGTGTCCAACAACATCGGCCACGTAAAAGATAACCCGCCCGTCACGAAATAATATGTAATCGAACATATCACCTCCCACATCGGTAAGGGGACGCATCCATGATCTGATTCTAACGAGATCACCATCATACTCATTTTCAGGAAGCATGATTTTCTGTACATTACTGGCCATCAACAATTCAGACCGTATCTCGTCATTAAAACGCAGCATCTTGCCAATTTTCATGCCGTTTTCGATACGGCGCAGAATCACTTCAACACGTTCGGGTTTCTGAATATAGTCATAGACACCCATCTTGAAACTTTGTACCACCAGGTCAGGATCACCGGCACCGGACATTATCAGTACGGGCACCTTATGCAGCAGGGTCTCGTTTAACTCCCCGAGAAAATCGATACCGCTGAGCCCCGGAAGAAACATATCCAGTATTATAAGGTTTAATGAAAATGATTTCACAATAGACCGGGCATCTTCAGCCGATTCAGCTTCAAGTACGTGATATTCACTCTCAAGCAGCCGAAACATGAATTTTCTAAAGTGTTCGTCGTCATCAATTATAAGAATGGTTTCTTTCATCAACTTTCCAATTTAACAAAAAAATGCTTGCATTAAGATAATGGCCACTGTTAGTCCATAACAATACGTACATCATGTCATGAACCGCACAGGGCTTCAAGAAATATTATAACAACGTGATATATTTATCTTAAAATTCATTCAAGTGAAAATTATATGAACCAGAAGAACATTCGAAATTTCTCAATTATTGCCCATATCGATCATGGCAAGTCAACCCTTGCCGACCGTATCATTGAATTGTGCCATATGCCGGGGGTACCCGAGCATCTTGAACAGCTGCTTGATGACATGGATATCGAAAGAGAACGGGGAATAACCATAAAATCAAACGTTATCACCCTGAATTACACCGCCAGGTCGGGGGAAGAACACCTTCTCAATCTTATCGACACACCAGGACACGTTGACTTCAGTTATGAAGTATCCCGCGCCCTTGCCGCCTGCGACGGGGTACTCCTTGTAATTGACGCTTCACAGGGTGTTGAAGCACAAACTATCGCCAACCTGTACCTGGCAATGGACAACAACCTGGAGATCATTCCGGTTATCAACAAGATTGACATGCCCAACGCGGATATAGAAGCCACCAAAAGCAGCATCGAAAAATCTCTTGGCCTTGATGCTGATGTAGCGGTTCTTACTTCCGCCAAGGAAGGAACAGGAATCGAGGAGCTCCTCGAAAGAATAATTGAGTTTATTCCTCCTCCAACAGGTGATCCCGATGCCCCCCTGAAAGCACTCATATTCGATTCATCATTCGACCAGTATGTGGGTGCCATATGCAAGGTACGGATAATTGACGGAACGGTAAAGAAAGACGATGTGATAAAAATGTTTTCCACCGGGAAGGAATACCCGGTTACCGAGGTGGGATTCTTTCGAATTAACAGGGTAAAAAAGGGCGTGTTGTACCCGGGGGATGTGGGCTATATCATAGCCGGCATTAAATCGGTTGTAGACACCAAGATCGGCGACACTATCACAACTGTTGACAACCCCGCCGACGCGCAGCTATCCGGATTCAGGGACGTAAAACCCATGGTTTTTTCAGGCCTGTACCCCATGTACAGCGACGATTATGATTCACTTAAAGAAGCACTGTATAAGCTCAGGCTCAACGACGCCTCTCTTTTGTTCGAACCAGACAATTCGTATGCCCTGGGATTCGGCTTCAGATGCGGATACCTGGGCCTGCTTCACATGGAAATAGTACAGGAACGGTTGGAACGTGAATTTGACCTTTCACTGATCACCACCTCACCAAGTGTAGAATACATCGTGCATACCATCAATGGAAAAGTGATGACCATTGACAACCCGGTAAAGATGCCTGATCCGGGACATATTGATTACATCGAAGAACCATTCGTTGACGCCAGTATCATCACCCCCTCAGAATACGTGGGAAATATAATGTCCCTTGTGAGTGAATGCCGGGGGATTCATCGTCACATGGAATATTCCGATCCAACACGGGTTCAGCTTTTTTATGATATACCATTATCAGAGATTGTATTCAATTTTTACGACAAGTTGAAATCCTGTTCACGGGGATACGCTTCCTTTGACTATGATTACAAGGACAATCGCCGCTCAAACATGGTAAAGGTTGACATACTGGTAAACGGTGAGTCGGTAGACGCCCTCTCCTTCATGGTTCACGAGGACAAGGCGTCCCTGAGGGGACGGGAAATAATCGGTAAGCTTAAAGACATCATACCCCGCCATCAGTTCAAGATACCATTGCAGGCCGCGACAGGGGCAAGAATTATCGCAAGGGAAAACATCTCCGCCCTGCGGAAAAACGTTACCGCCAAGTGTTACGGCGGGGATATCTCAAGAAAACGAAAACTTCTCGAAAAGCAGAAAGAAGGGAAAAAACGGATGAAGATGATCGGTTCTGTTGAAATCCCGCAGGAAGCTTTTCTCTCAATTTTAAAAATCGAGTAGTGCGTGTTGAGACCATGCGTATAACATATCCAGAAGATCCCGTAAAAAAACAATTTATCAAGCTTGCCGAAGAGTATGCCCGCCAGAGGATGCAGAACCTTCGGTCAAGCCATGGATGGGACCATGTAAGCCGGGTAGTACGCATGGCCCTCCATATTGCCCGGGTGGAAGGTGCAGACACTTTCGTGGTACTCATGGCGTCCCTTTTGCATGATATCGCACGAGATGAAGAGAACGCCAGCAATGGAAAGACATGCCATGCCGAAGAGGGATACCGCCTCACCCTGGAGCTCCTTACACCCACCAGCATGGACCCCCCGGTTGCCCTGCATATCGCCGAGTGCATCAAAACCCACCGGTTCAGAAGCAACAATGCGCCAGAAAGCCTTGAAGCAAAGGTATTGTTTGACGCGGACAAGATAGACTCTATCGGTGCCGTTGGCATTGGACGGGCATTTCTTTTTTCAGGAGAGGTAGGGGCCCGGCTTCATAACGATGAACACACCGACATCCTGTCAACCCGGGCCTACACCGAAGAAGATACCGCCTACAGGGAATTCATTGTAAAACTTCAATATATCAGTGACAGGCTGTGTACCGACGAAGGCAAACGGATTGCCCGGGCCCGACATCAATTCATGTCAGAATACTTCAACCGTCTCCACCTCGAAGTCACGGGAGAGGCATAAGGATCGTAATTATTTTTACTTGAATAACGAGTAAGCAAGCTCTCCCAGTCTCTGCATAAAGGCATACAGCGAGTGGTCCTTAACCTCCTTGCTTCCCTCATCGATCTTCCGGGTATATTCTTCCATCTTGGCAAGTTCATCTTTATCCAGCCAGATGCTTCCGCAGCGTGGACAATGATCAATTATAATATCCGAGTATTCCAAAAAATTTATCTTGTTCATCTGCACATCACCGCATTCGATACAGGTAATCTCAGGTAAACGTTCTTCATCTGGATTATATTCAACAGAGATGGTTTCAAAATCACCTACCCCGTCTGCCATATCATGCAGAAGCTCGTTTAGTTGATAACGATGCAGCCACATGCCGTTACACGAGTCACAGGAAAGAATATGATGGTCCATTATTTCTGTTGTCTTTAGCTCACTTCCACATCTGGGACATTTCATTTGCAACCTCCAATCATGGTGATCTATTTAATGTATGTAACCTTTTATTCCTGTGCCCAGGTAATCATTCCGGACTGGAATTTTCGTATCATATGTGGATGTCGGGGTATCACCCTGACAGTGAAACCGAACTGTCCGGACTTCAGGCACAGCAGTTGTCCATTATATGTATATGAAGTATCACCGCTTTCTTCGTCAACTGCCATGGGGAGAGACGCGCCATTCTCAATTTCACCACGAAGATTCAAGCTGCCAAAATACAGTTCAACCTGCACATCCTCAGGGTTCAGCTTACCCAGGTTTACGTCAGTGGTCACCTTCAGGCGTGATCCCACGATGATCTCACTGTCCTTACTGTATGATATGCTCTTCACGAACACCTGATTCCATGCCGATGATATCTTTGATCTCCAGGCTGCCAGTTCTTTCGACCTCTTAAACCCGTTATCGCTGAAAAGCTTGTAATTATGATGAGCATTCAGGTAAAATTTCTCGGTATAATCACGAACCATCCTGTTGGTATTAAACTGGGGAAGCAATGACTTCATGGATTCCTTGATTTTACCTATCCATTCACGGGGCAGACCATCAGCTCCCCTGTTATAAAACATGGGTACCATCTCTTTTTCAAGAATGTTGTAAAGGGAGAGACTTTCAACCTCGTCCTGGTAATCCAGGTCATCATATTCCTCACCCTTGCCGATTGCCCATCCGTTATGCTCGGATATGGCCTCAGCCCACCAGCCGTCAAGAACGCTTATATTCAGGCCACCATTAGGTATTACCTTCATTCCGCTTGTACCCGATGCTTCCTTGGGCCTTACAGGAGTATTCAACCATACATCTACCCCCTGAACTATGTAGCGGGCAATATTTATATCATAATCTTCAAGAAATACCACCTTGTTGCGATACCGTTCATCATCACGTACCATGTGCACAATTCTTTTAATGAGCTCTTTGCCCATATTATCCTTCGGATGTGCTTTCCCGGCAAAAATCAGCTGAACGGGGTAATCCTTGTTCAGTAATATCCTTTCCAGCCGCTCCATGTCCCTGAATATGAGTGTTGCCCTCTTGTAGGTGGCAAATCGTCGGGCAAAGCCGATGGTTAACGCTTCAGAGTCCAGCACCGACTCAGCCTTCTGGGCTTCGCTTCGTGGAGCGCCACGGTTAATAAGCTGATCACGCAGGTGTTTCCTGGCATATGCCACCAGACGCTCCCGCAATCTATCCCGGCAGCGCCACAACTCAGAGTCGGGAATGGAATTGATGTTTGTCCATATATTCTTGTCTACCGGGTTGTCGATCCAGCGGGGACCAAGGTAGCGGTTAAAAAGCCGCATCATCTCATCCGATGTCCATGAAAGGGTCTGAATGCCATTTGTGATATGATCTATGGGTATTTCGTGTTCAGGCAGTGACGGCCAGAGATTGTTCCACATCCTGCGGGATACATGACCGTGTAGTTCTGATACACCGTTGCAATATGACGCGGTTTTGATGGCCAGAACCGTCATGCAGAACGTCTCGTTTTTATCAGATGGATTTTCACGCCCCAGCGCCAGAAAACCCTCCCTGTGCAGCCCAAGGGTATTGTAATAATGGCTCAGGTATTTATCTATCATTTCAGGTGAGAACCTGTCATTTCCGGCTGGTACCGGGGTATGGGTTGTAAAAACCGTGCTGGCCTTAACGAATTCAAGTGCCTCGCTGTATTTAAGACCCTGTTCTTTCATGGCATCATGAATGCGCTCAATGGTCAAAAAAGCCGAGTGTCCCTCATTCATGTGGAAAGCAGTAATATTTTTGCCCACTGCCCTGAGGGCCCTCACCCCGCCGATGCCCAGCAACATTTCCTGCTTCACCCGCATCTCGTTGTCGCCCCCATACAGCTGGTCGGTGATCACCCTGTCCTCAACACTGTTCTGTGTAATATTCGTATCAAGAAGGTAGAGATGCAGCCGTCCCAGGTTAGACTTCCATATCTGGGCGTATACATCCCGTCCGGGAAACTCCACGCTGATCACCAGTGGCTGCTCATTTTCATCCATCACCAGTGTGAGGGGCAGATTGTGAAAGTCGGTCTCGGGGAAACGTTCCTGCTGCCAGCCATCTATGTTCAGATACTGGTGAAAATATCCAAGCCTGTACATGAGACCCACACCGGTCATGGGAAGGCCAAGTTCACTGGATGATTTAAGATGATCACCTGCAAGAACACCAAGTCCGCCGGAATAGATAGGCAACGACTCATGAATACCGAATTCTGCCGAGAAATAGGCAATACCCGCGTCTTTCGCATCAGGATTGGCCTCTTCAAACCATGATTTTTTCGACAGGTGCCAGTCCAGCTCTTCTTCCACCCTTTTCATGTGGGCGATAAAACTTTCAGATTCAGCAGCCTCGTCCAGCTCTTTCTGTGACAACGCCCCCAGCAATGCAACAGGATTATGTCCAACCTCACGCCATACTTCAACGTTAAGCCTGCGGAAAAGTTCAATAGCTTCAAAGTTCCACACCCACCATATATTATACGCGATCTTCTTCAGTGGCTTCAGCTTATCCGGTATATATGGGTACACCTGGAATCTTTCAATCTTTCTCATATCAACCTCTTACATATATATTTCACAAGTGTTATAATGTATCACTTTTACGAGAATTGCAACATAAAATAAACACAAACCCGTGGAAAAACAACATAACTTATAAATATGTAACGTCAAGCCCTGGCGGGGGACGGGGGACGAATGCTCTTCACCACACTACGCACTATCCCATTTGCCAAACTGAATACCCTGACATTTTCACCCGGGCGATAATAACCGGTTGTTTTTTCATTTGACCGGGAAGCGGCCTGAATGTAAATTTGTATACTAATAACCAGGGGGAATACGATGACAACTATTACTACAGCGTTATACCAGTATCCGCTGGGTACTCAAATATCTCATGAAAATGCAGCTATTATCAAAGGAAAGAAACCCCATTTTTTATGCTTTCCCGAGTATTTTTTCGTGAACAGGTCACTTGGTAACCATTCACAAACCCCCCATAACATGCGCCGCCAGCATACACGCCTTTCGATTATGTCCAGGGAACTTGATACCGTGGTTATCGGCGGCACCATGCCAGAACTGGCCGATGGTCTTCTTTATAATACTACCTATGTGTATGACCGGGGAAAACAACTGGGATACTACCGCAAACGCACCCTCTTTTTCGCCGAAGAAGGTAAAATCACCCCGGGTGATGAATTCAAGGTATTTGAGGCATACGGCATACGTTTCGGTGTACTGATCTGCGCCGATGTGTTCAAGGACGAAAGTTTTCTTGCCATGAAAGAACTGGGAGCACAGCTTATCTTTATTCCCACCTTTTCACTGAAAAGAGAAGAGGCCCCCGAAGAAAAGTTCAAGCGCGATAATGATATATTCGTACGTGGAGCACAGCTTGCCGACGCGGTACTGGTGAAGGTATGCGGTGTAAAATCACCCTACAAGGATTTCCTCCAGGCACGAAGCCTCGTGGCTACAAAGGATAGAGTGCAATACAGGGTACAGCCTGATGAAGAAGATACCGCAATGATCATCTTCCAGGACATCGAAGTATAATTAAATAG
>JAGYNX010000098.1 GCA_018399855.1 Spirochaetota bacterium | reverse complement strand
GTTCGGGCTGACGCATGTCAACCCCGGCCGCCTGCAACTCTTCAAGGGGCCACTTGCTGCCACCCATTTTCAGAAAGTCAAGATACCTCTGGCGCTCCTCTTCTTTACCGGCGAGAACCATTTCAGATAGGGCAATGGCAGCCGAAATACCTGTAGCATATTTATAGACATAGAAGGGTGAATAAAAATGAGGGATGCGAAGGCACTCAAGGGGCAGAACCTCATCAATTATTATGGCGTCACCAAAATACTGCTTCAGAAGGTCATCATATATATTGGTTAAATTGTCCAGTGTGAGAGGCGTGTTCTTTTCCGCGTAATTATGACTGATTTTCTCAAACTCGGCGAACATGGTTTGCCGGTAAAGGGTTCCGCGAATATTGTCAATCTCACGGTTCAGTATATATGCCTGCATGCGGGGATTATCGCTGTATTGCTCCAGCAGGTAGCGGCTCAGCAGTGCCTCGTTGAATGTGGATGCAACCTCGGCGACGAATATGGTGTAATCATGGTACACGTATGGCTGGTTCTCTATCGAGTACAATGAATGCATTGAATGTCCCGCTTCATGAATAAGTGTATACAGGCTGTTTATATTGTTTTCATGATAATTCATGAGTATATAGGGCGGAGAGTCGTAACAGCCCGATGAATAGGCCCCGCTGCGTTTGCCGCGGTTTTCGTAACGGTCTACCCAGCCTCCCAGAAGTCCTTCTTCAAGATGGGTAACGTAATCTTCTCCCAGGGGGGCCAGTGCACTGCAGCATGTGGCAACTGCTTCTTCGTATGTCATGTGAAAGGGCACATCACTGATTATGGGTACATAGGTGTCATAAAAGTGAAGAGTGTCAAGGCCCAGGGCCTTTTTTCTGAAATCGAAATATTTAAAAAGGGGCTGCAGGTTTTCTTTTACAGTAGATAGAAGGTTGTCATATACTTCTACCGGCATGTTATCAGAGAACAGGGCTGCACTGCGGCAGTCTTCGAATTTTCGTATCCGTGAATAAATGAAATCCTTCTTAATGGAATAGGCGAGGGAGGACGAGATGCTGTGCCTGTGTCCCTGGTATGCCCTGTAGTACTGGAAAAAAGCATTTTTTCTCACATCCCTGTCCGGTGACATTAAAAAGTTGATAAAATTACCATGGCTCAGTTCGATCTTTTCACCTTTCTCGTTTTGGAGTGATCCAAACTGCATGTCCGCGTTATCAAGCTGGCTGAAAAATTCAGAAGGGGCCTGCGCCATTTCAGAAACGGTGGCAAGAAGTTCTTCCTTTTCAGGATCAAGTGTATGGGGTCTCATGCGAAGTATTCTGTCGAGATAAATGCTGTACTGTTGCAACGACGGGTCTTTCATGAACTGGTTCATTGTGTGTGAGGGTATTGATTGTATTTCAGGCGTCATGAAGCTTGAAAGTTCGCCGGCCCGGTGTGCAAGGGTTACCACCCGCTGGTACATTCCCTGGTGATGCTGATTTGTTTTATCCTCGTCACTTTTCAGGTGGGCGTAAGTGTAGAGTCGTTCAATATCGCGTGAGATTTGCAGGTCAAATTCAATAGCCTTCGTGAATACTGAAACAGAGTCGCCAAGTTTTCCCATGTATGACTGGTATTGGGACAATTGCTTTTCAACGGTATGAAATAATTCATCCCATTCTTTTTCACTGCTAAAAAGGGGGGATAGGTCCCAGGTACTGGTTCTATCAATTTCTTCCCGTGTGGGGATTTTCTTTGCGTTTTCACTCATGATGTGATCCTCTGGTTGGGTAGTGTATAATGTTTTTTAGATATTTACTGGGATCAACATATAATTGAACAGTAAGTGATGCAATGAATTTTTTTATTGATATATAAAGGAGTAGGGGATGGCAAAAAAAACGATAGCTATCATTGCCCATGATGGTAAAAAGGCTGATATGGTGAGCTTCGTACGGGATCACATCGACATCATAGAACAGTACAACATAATCGCAACGGGAACTACCGGCGGCCATATAGAAAATGCCGGGCTGCCGGTGCAGAAAAAACTTTCAGGACCAATGGGTGGGGATGCCCAGATTGCTGCAGATATTGTGGAGGGGAGCATCGATGCGTTGATATTTCTGCGTGATCCCCTGGGAAAACATCCACATGATCCTGATATAAATATGCTTATGCGTATCTGCGATGTGCACAATATTCCTATTGCAACCAACATGGCAACGGCCGAACTGATCATAAAAAGCCTTATACGGGATGATCTTGGAATAAGCTGACAAACTATAACTGGATTTATAAATGAAAAAAAAGAAGCTTAAGCAGATACTGGATATCACTGACACATACCAGGACAGCAGGATTGACCCCCCGTGTCCTCATTTCGGTCAGTGCGGTGGGTGCCTGTTCCAGGATTTCCCTTACGATATACAGTTGAAGATAAAAAGGGATTACCTGAATAAAAAAACAGGGGATCTCTGGAACTTCCAGGATGTTGAAGGCGCTGAACCTTTTGGCTACAGAAACAGGATGGACTTCGTTACCGCCTTTGGGAAGATGGGTATGCGGCAGCGGGGAAATTATCGAAGGGTGGTAGACCTGTCAACCTGTCTATTGGTACAGGAAAAAACAAGGAAGGCGTTTGAGTTACTCCGTCCCCTGGCACTGGAAAACGAGGGCTATGATTACCTGCAGCACAGCGGCTACCTTCGCTACCTGGTGTTTCGGCAGGGATATTATACCGGTGAACTTATGATAAATCCCGTGGTGGCCGTTAACGAGAATAAAATAGGCCCCCTTGTCAGCCGTATTGCAGAAAGTGCTGAATCTGTTTCAATGCTTCTCAGTGACGGACTTGCTGATCTCAGTTTCGGTCCCGTGATGGAAGAGGTGAAACGGGGCTATATTCATGAGACCCTTGAGGATATCCGTTTCAGGATCGGACCGAATTCATTTTTTCAGTCAAACTCACCGGTGGCACTTCGTATGTATCAAAGTATCAGGGATAATGTGAAAGGCAGAACGCTTGACCTGTATTCGGGGGTGGGCAGCATCAGCCTGTTTATCGCTTCGGCAGTGGAGAATGTAACCGGTATCGAGGTGGTAGAAGACGCGGTTCTGGACGCGAAGGTAAACATGAAAGAGAATAATATTGATAATGTACAGTTCGTATGCGCCGACGTGGTTGATTATCTTGCCGAGCATGGGGAGGAATTCGATACAGTGGTAATGGATCCCCCCCGGGCGGGTCTGCATCCGAAGGTGGTGAAACGCATCATGCAGGCAGCCCCGGAGCGTATCGTGTACATGTCGTGTAATCCAATTACCTTCGCGGAGGATGCCCGTCATTTTGTTGAGCACTATACCCTTGACCACGCAGAGGCATATGACATGTTCCCACAGACTCCACACGTAGAACTTATCGGGGTGTTTAACCGCAAATGAACACACAACACCAGTGGGAGAAATCACTCCAGCGCAGGGTGCGTCGTCATATAAAGGCTGCCCGGCATACCTTTTTCGCCATTGTACAACCCGGATTTGAAGAGACGGCTCTTGGTGAGTTGCAGAACCTTGGGGTTGATGACATAGTGCATACACACCAGGGAGGAATTACCTTCAGGGGAAAGGTGGAGGACTGTTACCGGGTCAACCTTTGCTCCAGGGTGATCACCAGGGTTTTACTGAGAATTGACCGGTTCAAGGCCTTTCATTTCAACCAGGTGTATAAAAGAATGAGAAACATCCCCTGGGAGCTGTACCTTCCGGCCAGTGAAGTCCCCGACTTCAAGGTCAGCAGTTCCGCTTCAAAACTCTTCCACACCGGTCGGGTGGAAGAGGAGGCGGCGAAGGCGATTGGCGAAAGGCTGTCTGAAGTGTACGGATCTGCCCGCAAGGTTAATCCTGAACACCCTTATGCTCAATCTGTATATATACGGCTGGAAAAAAATACCTGCACAATAAGCCTGGATTCTACAGGGGACCCCCTGTACAAAAGGGGATACAAGAAATACATAACTGGTGCCCCGTTGCGGGAGACTACCGCTGCCGCACTTCTTATGGAGGGGGGGCTGGCTGAGGCGGAGATGCTGGTTGATCCCATGTGCGGGTCTGGTACTTTCAGTATGGAAGGGGCCATGATGCTTTGTGGAAGGCTTCCCGGAGAGAAGAGGGAGTTCCCATTCTTCCATTGGCCTGTATTCAGCAGGGCAGCCTACAACTATCTTTCTCGTGATATGGGGAAATGTTCTGAACAAATTTCCACGAAGATCATATGTTCAGACTTAGACCAGGAGGCGATTGATATTGCCGGCAAAAATATTCTATCGGCTGAGATTGAGGGAGTGGTATCGATTAGCAGAAGAGATTTTCTGAGTGAACCATTGCGCGACTTGCCCCGCTACAGGGTTCTGTGTGTGCTGAATCCTCCTTACGGAAAAAGGCTTCTTGAAGATGGCGCCGTAGAAAGAATGTATGAAAAGATCGGGGTTGTACTCAGGGAGTGGTATCCCGGCTGGGGATTTGTACTACTGTGTCCCGATGAAAAATACCTGAAGGCTACAGGGCTGGAATTCCAGAAGAAGATACCTTTTTCACACGGGGGATTAGAGGTGACAGCGGTTGTCAGGTAGTCGCGGCCCCGTCCTGCATGAAATTTTGATACCTGGCAGTATTGATTACGGCTATAACCAGCAGCACAAGGAGCACCCCGAACAATATTTTGTAATTAAAATGATCAAGCATGAAGCCGGAGAAAAATCCACCAAGGCTTCCCCCTATGAACTGGGATGAATTGAATACTCCCATAACGCTTCCCCTGCTGGAATCGCTTGGGTACCGGGAAACCGCGGCGGGAAGGACCGGTGACAGTATGCAATGGCCGGCATAAAAAAGGATAAACGATATTATTAACACATAAATACCGCTTCCCGCGAGAACGAGGGTAATTGCGGCAAGCTGATAGATGAGAGCGGTTAATGCAATCCTGACTGTACCGGCAACGTCTGCCTTTCTTCCGAAGTAAAACATGAATCCGGTGCCGATAAATGCAACTGGAAGAAAGACCTTCCAGAGTCCACCCACACCCATGTCTTCCCTGATAAGCAGGGGCATGCTGAAAAAGATCCCGTTCAAAGTGAAGAAGGCGATAAACCCGGTAAGGCTGAGCCTTCTCAGGTCACGGTTCTTAATAATAGTGGCAAAGTTGTGTATGGATATCTCGGGTTCTTCTTCATCAACCAGTCGATTGTCCATGCTGGTTAATATATATACTATCGAGATGAATATGAAACCGCCGCATAAGTAAAATAGTGCTGGTATGTTTATAAGTTCGGCGATGAGTGAACTGAGGGTAAAACCGATAATTACCGAAAGGCCAATTGACATGCCCACGTAGGAAAGGGCGGTGTTTCTTCTGCAGGGGTTAATTCCGTCGGTCAGCCATGCCATGGTGACCCCCGATACTGCACCCGCACCGGCGAATATTCTTGCACCGATGAGATAGTAAATGCTGGTGGCCATGCCTGACAACACGGTGCCTGCCAGGTAAATCCACAGGCCAAGGATGGTTGTTTGCTTGCGTCCCCACCTGTCGCTTAACCGGCCCATGGGCACCTGCATGATTGTCTGGGCTATACCGAATATACCGACTGCTACCCCGGCAAGGGTTTTTGATGAGCCGGGTATTGACGTGGCGAAGATGGAAAACATCGGGATGATGAGGGAAACACCCAGCATTCGGGTTGCCAGAACCAGGCTGATGCCGCCGATCAGTTTTTTCTCGTCAGGGTTAAATGAAATAGTATTTTTCACTAGAAGGTCATCATATTTTTTATAGAAGATAGTTATTACTCAACATGGTGTGATAACTATTCGGTGCGGCAGATAGGGTATAGTCAATTATATTTTTGAATGTGCCAGTCTTGACCGTAATGCGTTAATGCCATGTACCGTGCTTGCCATGTAATCGCTGCAGCTGATACGCTTGTCGGCATACGATACAAGGATGGATTCAGTATAGCGGGGAGGAACAGGGGTAAGCGGCCACATGTGCCGCATGATGCTGTCTTTTTCAATATGATTGAGGTGAAAATACTTCATGGCATTTTCAAGGGCGATACGGGGATGTCTGAAACCATGCAGCCGGGGTCCCTGGTATCGCCAGTCATATAGAAAAAAATCGTGCAGCAATGCCCCCCTGGTAGCTGATATGACGTCAAGATCCATTCGCCTGGCCAGGGAATAGGTGAGTACGGCGACATCCATGGTATGGCTGAGGCATGTCTTTATTCCATGATGGCGGTACTTGTCCATCTGCTGAAAAACATCATGTGTTATTACCTCCCTGAGGGGGTGATGACTCATCATCTCGTTGATTATGTTTTCACTCATTATTGAACCTTTCGTATAGTTTCTTTACTACTAGATGTGGCCAGGTTTCTGACAGGTAACTTGTTAGTTCTCCTGGTATGCCCGGAAGACGGTTGTGTACCGATGACAGCACTTTTTGAAAAGCAGGGAGTTCAGGATTAAACTGCCTTGATATAAATACTGCTGTTTGACGAACCATTTTTTGCGGTAATCCCGTGAGCATGGATAAATCAATAAATAATATGGATACCAGCAGGGTGTTTGCAAGTAACATGTGGGTATAACTGATCTGCTGCACCAGGTGAATGGAAAGTGGATAAAACGTTTTTTCAAAAACCAGGGCCAGAATTACCCAGTAGATTGAAAATGGCAGACAGACATGGCCGCGAATATTCAAGGCGTCATCTGTATAATCCCAGTATCGACGCTTGAAAACCAGGAGAAGTATCTCTCCTGTAATGTATTCCATAACCGATATAGCCAGGAAATATATTCCCGCACGATAGAATATGCCCAGGTGGGCAGTCTGGGAATAGAGAAGTATCAGCATGAGAGCGCCGGATCCGTAAATGGGAACATAGGGACCAAGCAGTACTCCAGGGTTTACAAGGTTTCTGCTTGCAAGTGCCCGGTAGGTAAACTCAAGTATCCATCCAAGAAAAGAGAAGAGAATGAACAAAAAAATTGCGTGATGTAATTGTATATACATGAAAAAACTCCATTTAAAAGGGCTGACTAACTATATACCCTTTGATCTATCCTGAAATATTAGTGTTACGAGGTATTCTATATCCATCTCAATACACTCCAGTGATATTGCGTCAAAACCATTCTTTATGGATTGTTCTATTCCTTTAATGGCAAATAGAACCGTGTTGATTACCTGTCTATCATCACCTGGAATATTATTTTTCATTCGCAGTTCACTGATTATCGTACTTAGATACTGGTCTTCCTTTTTATCAAGGTCCT
>JAGYNX010000097.1 GCA_018399855.1 Spirochaetota bacterium | reverse complement strand
TGCATCCTGGTGCGAACCTGGTTCATGGTCTCCACCGGGCATGGGGCCCCCGCCATGATGCCTGTTCGCAATGACTTCATATTGTATTTCTCAAAATCGGGATGACTCAGCATGGCAATGAACATGGTGGGTACACCGTTTATGGCGGTAATTTTTTCGTCCTGTACCGCCTTGAGTGATTTCAGCGGATCAAAGTATTCCATCACCACCATGGTTGACCCATGGGTCACGCAATTCAGTGTGCTCATCACACAGCCGAAACAGTGAAAGAGGGGAACATGAATGAGCAGCCTGTCCTGGTCGGTCATTCCCATCACGTCACCAACCATCAATGCATTGTTCACAATATTATAATGGGTAAGCATCACCCCCTTGGGAAATCCTGTTGTACCGGAGGTATACTGCATATTAATTACATCATGATGATCAAGCATGTTCTCGCGGGCATCAAGCTCTTCATCGGAAATACTTTTTGCCAGCTCAAGCAGATCCTTAAAATTGAACATACCCGGTGTATCTTCCCGGTCGCCGATATAGACGATATTTTTCAGGGTTGGAACATTTTCCGAATTGATCCTGCCGGGCTCCGTATCATCAAGCCCCGCTACCACCTTCCTGGCGATATCATAAAAGCTGGTGTCCCGATATTCTTCCATGAGAACAAGGGTGGTAGAGTCTGACTGCCTCACGATATAGTCCAGCTCATGTGACTTGTAGTTGGTGTTAACCGTTACCAGCACCGCTCCGATCATGGAAAGCCCGAACTGCATGTACACCCATTCGGGAAGATTGGTTGTCCACACTGAAACATGGTCACCCCTTTTAACCCCGATTGCCATAAACCCCCTGGCAACTTCCCTGCAGGCAGCATAAAACTCGGTGTAGTTCTGACGCAATCCCGTATCCGGATACACCAGCGCCTCATGCCCCGGAAACTTCTCTGTGGTTTCCTTTAAAACAGCCCCTATCGTTGCTTCTTTATAACCAGACATGCCACCTCTCCTTTATGTTTTATTACATAAATATATTTATGACTACAGTTAACGTCAACTGTAACTCCGTGGCAAACCAGTAAAATCTGTCAACCGTTTTCTCGATAATTTTCAACTTCAGGTGACAGTATGAATTACCATAAAGAAAAGTCAAGCATAAAACTGGTTGGACGTCCAATCATAGATATTCATAGTACATTATTCACCAATAACTATACATTGAAACATCCAATGGAACGGGCAATCACCATTCGCTGCACCTCTGATGTCCCTTCGCCAATAGTAAGCAGCTTGTAGTCACGGTAAAATCTCTCAACGTTGTATTCCCGCATGAGACCGTATCCACCGTGAATCTGCACCGCCTTGTCAACCACCCTGCCCATCACCTCTGAGCAATACAGCTTGGCCATGGCTGCCTGTTTGGAAAAAGGCTTCCCCTGGTCTTTAAGTTTACATGCCTTGTACAGCAGGCACCGGGCCGCCTCTATCTCGGTTGCCATGTCGGCCAGCATAAATGAAATAGCCTGGAATGTGGCAATGGGATGACCGAACTGTACCCGTTCCTGCCCGTACTTCAGGGCCATCTCGTAGGCCCCCTGTGCCCCACCCAGTCCCATGGCGGCAATTGCCAGGCGTCCGTTGTCCAGCGTTTTCAGCATCTGGTGGAACCCCTCCCCACGCAAGCCCAGCAGGTTCTCCTCGGGCACTCTGCAGTCGTCAAAATACAACTCACCGGTATCAGATGAACGCCACATCATCTTGCCCCGCATCTTTTTATACTCGAAGCCGTCGGTGCCATGGGGAACCAGTATGCATGATATTTCCTTTCTCTTGCCCGCCGCCCGCATACCTGTTACCGCCTGCACGGTGCAGATGCGTGCCATGGGGCTGGTTGAGTTGGTTATGAATATTTTACTGCCGTTGATCACCCACTGGCCCTCTTCAAGCTTTGCGGTTGTACGGCTGTCCCCCGCATCAGAACCAGCCTCTGGTTCGGTTAATCCAAAAGAAGCCAGGCTTTCACCTGAGCATAAACCGGGAAGCCACTCATTTTTCTGTTTCTCGCTGCCAAAATAATAGATGGGCCCGATTCCAAGAGAATTTCCCGCTGCCACGGTGGCCGCCTGTGATCCGTCTACACGGGCAACCTCTTCTATGGCGATTATATAGGAAAGGTAATCCATGCCCGAACCGCCGTATTTCTCGTCCACGAAAATACCGAAAAGTCCCAGGTCTGCCATTTTCTTTGTCAGATCAGTAGAGAACTCCTCTTTCTCGTCCAGTTCTATGGCCACGGGGGCAATCTCTGCCTCCGCGAATTCACGCACTGTCTGACGAAGCATCACCTGTTCTGCTGAAAGATCAAAGTCTATCATCACGTCCCTCCTGATACAATTTGCATCAGCGGGATCAGCACCGGGAGAAGGCAGCATGGAAACGGCCTTCTTCCGGTAAGGTAGGTGTTCTATGTTTACTAAAAACTGAATCCCTCTGGTAGCTTTTTCTCGTCTGTGCCCGATGGAACCCACGACAGGTCAAGTATGGTATAGGTGGGATCCTGGGTCTTGAATATTGGAACCACGCTCATCCCGATCTCCGGCTCACCCATGGATAGATAACTCATCAATATGGTAACCACCCCGTCAAACTCGATATTGATAAACTTTATAGGCTTATCCAGCAGGCTGAAGGCACCCGACCGTTCACAAACCATGAAGGTATGCACCCGGGCGGTTTTTCTTGCCACGTCGGTGAGATCAATCACCGTGTTTTTTACCAGGCAGTCGGGGCAGAAAATTCTGAAAGGCATATATATAGATCCTTTCGATTCACATTTTTTATTATCACAACGGGACGCCATAAGTTTTCCCTGTCCCAGTGACTCAAAAAACACCGCCTCTGCCCCATAGCTGTGAATATAGGTCATATCTCTCGGGTTTGTTACCCCCATAAGTGCCCAGCCGTCATCGGCATTCCTGATAGGCATGTTAGGGGTCAGGTGATGAAAATCACCTTTTAACCTGTATTTATTATCACTTACATGTACCTGTCCGAACATACTCATAGTATTTCTCCTTTACCCTTCTTTTTGCAGCAGGTGATCGGGGTCCATCAATATTGTTGATGTCACATGTGATCCCACACCGGCATGACTGATAGCCAGGGCCCGTTTGGCACCCTTTACCTGCAGGTCTTTCCAGTCGGCAGGTTTTTCCCGGTTGAACTTCTTCCATAGCTTTTCGTCACCGTGAACCTCGGCCCACCTGTTCCAGATATGCGTTGCGATCTCGAAGGTCTGCATGATACCTGTGGCCCCTACCGCGTGCATGCAGCCGATGAGCCCCCCCGAAAGATTAGAGGGAAGTTTTCCCGGTTTGCCGGTATTGGGATTTGTATGGTAACAATCCCCTGACTCAACGTAATCACGTCCTTCCCCGTATGGCCGCAGACCCACATCTTCGTATGTCTGCACATCACTTATGGTGAAGGCATCGTGAAGCTCGATCACGTCGAGGTCTTCGGTGGGATCCTTAACACCCGCCATCCCGTAACCATATAAAGCCGCCATCCTTGCCGCAAGAAACCCTGTAAACCCGGGGTACCTGTCCCCGCCGGGAAAACGTTCTCCCAGGTCCTTATACTGGTCCGCACTCTCGTTGGGCAGAAGGGGAATATCCATGTCCCGCCTGTCTGCCGGCCTGAGGGTATGCGACCCGGCTGCCACCCATATACGAAGAGGCTTATGCTTCGCGTTTTTCGTCAGCTTTTTCGCGGTGTCCTCGTCACAAATAATGGCGCAGGCGGCACCAACACTCATCACGCAGCAATCAAGTGCCCGCAATGGGTAGGCAATCACTGGTGATTTCAGCACGTCATCAACCGTGATATCCATAGGGGCATGGGCGAATGGATTGGACCTGGCATACCCGTGATGCTTCACCGATATCTCGGCCAGTGTTTTTCTGAAAGAGTCTTCTGATTTTCCAAATATCTGCCAGTATCGCTGCGCCATGACAGCATAGTATCCGGTATAAATGTGTCCCAGTGGTGATTCCCAGTCCTTGTCAGCTGCGCACGAAATGAGGAAGTTCCCCTCATCGGTGGGCACCTCGTCCATGCGCTCCCATCCCATGGCAAGCGCGCAATCTGAGTACCCCGATGCCACCGCCTTCATGGCTTCCCATAAGGTGGAGCCCCCCGTTGCACCCCCCGTCTTTACCCCTATGTTACCCAGCGGGTCAAGTCCCAGTCGGTCATGTATTACCGCCTCCCCAAGGAGCTGGTCTCCAAAATGATCGGCAAAGTGTCCATAATAGCAGGTATGGATATAGCTTTTCAACTCCGCGGGGGACATGTCTATCAACTCAGCAGCCATGGTGAGGGCGTCAACACACAACTCCTCTGTACGCATGTCAGGAATGGCGCGATCAAACTTTGATTGCCCGGCCGTAACAAGATACACCGGCCTCGCCAAACGCGGAACCTTTAATTGTTGTTCACTGAATTTAATCATACTCCTGTCCCCTTTTTTTATAATATAACCAGTACATCTTCATGTACTAGATGGTTCCAATCCACAATACGATTGACCTGTGTTCACTGTTGTTTGTTATCTTCTGCTTATCGGGGTCAGACCAGTAATGTACCGTATCCCCTTCATGCATGGGTACGGTATTCTCACCCAGGGTGAGGGTTACCCCACCCTTCAACACGCAGAGCACTTCCTGGCTGTTCCTGATATTTTTTCTCACTGGTATGGTGTGTCCGGGTTCCAGAACCAGCACCGATGAATCGATAACCGACCTGTTCTCCGGGGGAAAAAAGCGCCTGGTGGCAAAACCGGTATGGGGAATATCCACCTCTTCCCAGTCAGCACGACGCAAGATCACAAGGTTTTCCTGTTCACTGGCCTGGTTGAGCAAATCACCCGCGTTCACCCCTATAGCTGCGCACACGCTCATCAGCGTGTCCACCGATGGTGAACTGACGTTATTCTCAACCTGGCTCAGAAAACCCTCAGATATGCCTGCTTTTTCAGACACCATCTTCAGGGTAAGGCCATGTTCACGCCTGTTTCTCCGCAACAGCGATCCTAGGTTCATAATTTTCCATGTACATTCAAGACTCAGAAAGGTAGGTTCTACAAAAGAATAAAGATAGGTAAACATTAAGCTACAGTTAAGTTTTACTTATAGCAAACATTAACCAAAACTGTCAACCATTAATCATAAATTCTTGACCACTTCAAGGAAAGGCAACCACAGAGGCACAGAGGTACAGAGAAAGGATTTTTTATAGTTGTCTTAATGTCACATCATAGCAGTATGGCAGTTGAAATAGCATCCAGCCATCATGATATGCAGCCAGACAAACATATCCCCTCTGTCTCTCTGTGCCTCTGTGGTAAAAAAAAAGCTATGCACTAATCCATGTAGATAATTACGGTTATCTTTGATTCTTTGCTGGCGAGGTTTTCTATTTTGTGGGGGATAACAGAGAGGAAATACACGCTGTCACCCTCTTTGAGTATTACTTCCCGATCATGAAGCGTAACCTTGACTTCACCTTTATCCACCTTAACGAACTCTTCACCCGCGTGGCTGGCGAAGTCATTTTTTTTATAGTTTCCTTCAAGGGTTATGAGATACGCTTTCACGGGAATGGCATGGGATATGCCTGATTTTTCGATCTCTTCCAGAACATGGTCGGTATCCAGCCTGGCATTCTTTCTTTCTTTTACTTCATCACTGCGAATTACCGTGAAGCCCCAGTCTACCCCTTTTTCGATAAGATCCTGTGAGGCGTGCCCCAGGGCCTTTGATATCTGGTGAATAATTTTCAGTGAAGGGTATACTTTACGATCTTCGATCTTCTCAAGCAGACTGCTTTCCACACCGGTGATAACAGAAAGCTTGTTCGTTGACAGGTTATGCTGTTTTTTGAAATTCGAAATTTTCTCACTAATGGATACTGAAGATTCAGTTTCCACATCAACATAATAATCTGATATAAAGTCCATATATTCATTATTATATTCACTGGAAAGATAAAAAGCCATGAGTACACACTCTCCCTGTTTATCATATACCGGGCTATTGCCGCTGGTTAACTGCTCAACATCACTGTTAAAAGTATATCGTTTTAAGCCAAATCATTCAGAATAATCATGATTTTTTTTGCATATAACCCAAAATATTTTTGTTTTCATGCATTTTTTTCTTACAAATTATTATACCGAAAATGACTTAAATTACATGCGCACTTCATATTAATATTATCATTTTATTGTTTTTGCGCTACATTTTAATTGGTTGACGGAAATCTCATTGTATTCAAATATTCACTTATCAAGGAGCAGGCCAGATGGAAAACAGTGAACTTGAAAAACTATTAAAGAATGCCCAACCCGGCGATAATTCTTTGCCATCATGTGAACTTTCAGCATATCTCCGTCGATTTAATCATGCCACCTTCCTCGTGAATTCATCAAATGGCCGTAAATCCGAAACCTTCAGACCTGTAAAATCACGGGATTTTCTCGAGATGCAGATGGAAGCCGCATCAGCACTTCTTGACATGGGCGTAAAGAAAGGTGACCCGGTTGTGATACTGGCAAAGAATTCTATTGAATACGCCGTAATGGTATTTGCCATCCTCTCGGTGGGAGGGGTGTTCGTTCCGTTTTATCCAACTATCACCCAGGACGAGATTGAAGAGCTTCTCCGCCATTCAGATGCACGGTTCATCTGCGCGGGTGACGAAGCTCATTTCCAGAAAACATTCGCCATACTGAACAAGGTCAAGTCTCCCATCAAAAGGCTTGTCACATTTTACAACACCAAATCAGATCATAACCAGGTAATCTCGTTCAACCAGCTGCGCAAGACAGGCAGGGAATCCGCAAGGTACAGCGAGGTACTGGATATTATACAGGCCATAACCTTTGATGAAACTGCCGCCCTTATATATACACCGGGCACATCCGGCACTTCAAGGGGTGCACTTCTTACCCATGGTAATTTTTTAAGCCAGAAAGAGGCCCTTGGTATATTCGGGTTTGCTGAAAATGATGTACGGCTTGCCCACCTGCCCTTCAGTCATATATTCGGCCTTTCTGCTGACCTTTTCACCAGCGCCTATACCGGATCGCTGATGGCAATTTCAACAACCTTCGAAACAGAAGAAATATACCGAAACGTGGCAGAAGTACAGCCAACCATCCTTTGCTCTGTACCAAGGATGTATGAGAAGGTATTCATTAATGTGGTGCATACCATAAACAGGTTCAACCCGTTAAGAAGGTTCTTCTATCATCTCGCCCTTCACGTGGGCCGCGACCTTTACAT
>JAGYNX010000096.1 GCA_018399855.1 Spirochaetota bacterium | reverse complement strand
GCTCAATCTTTGTGCCTACGGAGTAGGCATGCAGACGTATTTTTCGATTATTCTGTATAGCTTCTGCAAGATCCATTTTCATCCATCATGTATTGGTGTAATAATATACTGGAATTCTAATAATAAACATATAACCGCGTTCGTCAATAAGAAATCTTATTTTTTCGTAACATTGTTACAGTTGCAGGGTGACCTGTCTGGAGTACCATCAATATTTCGGCAGTAAATAGCGTAACTCCCCTCGTCAGTACGTTGTTTCATTAGAGAATGCCATAGCTCAAGGCCATTATCACGAAGTAATAGCAGGTTTTGTATTGTGACATGACGGTAGTGGGCATATTGCTCACCCTGATGGTAGTTGGAAAACTTCTTTAATCGCTCACAGGGAAATAATTCACATTGATAACAGAATTCTTTGCCACCGATTTTCACGCAACAATCAAATATTTCACAGTTGTTGTGTCGAATGTCAGTTCTGCAGCCCGTACAGGTTTGAAGGTCCTTGAAGCACGGGCATGCTGCACAGTAGATTCCGCATGGTGCGGCAGTATTCAGGAAGTCAGTTACTCGTGTCATGTTGTCAATTGTATCACTAAAAAAATAGATCTCATCAGAAAAAAGTGCTTTCTATGTTTTAGTATTACATGTAATTGTGTACATTCGTAAAGAAGATTAACTATTCAGGAGTATAACTATGCGTTTTAAGAAAGTGCTGATTGGATGTATCCTGTTAATATTTACGGTAAGTATCCCGGGTATGCTTATTGCTGAAGACGTGACATGGTATTCCTTTAATGAAGGATTTAAGATAGCCAGCCAGAAGAAAAAACCCGTAATTATCGACTTTTACGCGGACTGGTGTATGTGGTGCAAGGTGATGGAAGAGAAGACCTTCACAGATCCCAGGGTTCAAAAAAAACTGGCACGAGATTACGTGGCTATTCGCATCGATATGCAGAAAAACGAGTCCATAGTCTATGATGGTAAGACATATGTACCACAGCAGTTTTCAGGAATGCTGGGAGTAGAAGGATTGCCAACTATCGTTTTCATGGATAAAAATGGTAAATTTGTCACAAGAATTCCCGGTTTTGTGAAAGCTGAGATATTCAATGTGCTCTTGAATTATATGAAAGAAGAATGTTATACCAAGCAGGTAACATTCAAGGAGTACATGAAAGATAAAGATTGTAAAAAATAGCACACCGTAGAAACCCCTGCTAAGCAGGGGTTGTGTTGGCCTTTAAAGTGATGATTGCCAATGGGTTGATGAATGCCTGTTCAGATTGTTTTTGATAATCGGTCTGTATGTATCATGCAATTCGTCAAGCCAGCCGGCTTCAGGATTGAGCTTTCTCTTGAATAGTTTGCCCATGAGTGACGCGTCTTTTGCCTGATGATATTTAAGAATAATATCATCCCCCATAATGCCCACAATCTCGATTTTCCCGGTCTTGTGTGACATTATATATTTGAAACGTTTCGCGTGTCCATCCAGCTGGCTTTTCGCCTTCTCAACTATGGAGTACCCTTCCGCTATCGGTACCTGGAAGTGACTTTTTACCCTTTTGACCGGTCTGCACTGGAAAACATAATACGGGTTAATACCATTGCGAACAAGGTTCCTCATAAGGGACGCAAGAATATTTGGCTGGTCATTCACCCCCCTGAACAATACTGTCTGATTGTTTATGACGATGCCGCATTTTTTTAATATTTCCACGGCAAGTTCAGATGCAGGTGTAAATTCATTTGGATGATTAAAATGGGTGACCACGTACACCTGTTTGTGATGGCGGGTAAAATGTGAAAAAATATCCTGTAATTCCCTGTCCTCAATAATCCTCTGAGGAAAAACAACCGGAATACGGCTGCCGAAGCGTATGTAATCAAGATGATCAATTGTTGCAAGTTCCTCAAGGAATACCTTCAATGTATCGGTGGGGAGAATAAGGGAATCTCCACCGGTGATGAGAACATTGGTGATTTCTTTATGCTGGCGAATATATGATATTGCATCAAGGAAGGTTGATATCACTTCCCTGTTTGGCAGACCAACCATGCGTTTGCGGAAACAGAAACGGCAGTAAGCCGCGCACCTGTTCGTGGATATTATTAACGCGGTAGACCCGTACTTGTGTTGTAAACCTGGCATGACGGTATTACTGGCTTCTCCACTGGTGTCGTAAGAGCCCTCCATTTGCAATTCTTCAATTGATGGAACGATCATTTTGCGAACTGGATCATGCGGGTTATGCGGATCTATTAATGAAAGGTAATACCTGGTTATACTCATTGGATGCTGTTCTATTACCATTGATAAAGCTGTTTCTTCGTCTTCGTTGATAGTGACGAACTGTTTTAGTTCATCCAGGGTGGCTACATTGTTTTTAATTTCTTCAATCCAGTTCATGGCACACCTCTTGCATTGGAATGTATGTAAAACCTTACTATATTTAGTGAACATGACACGTCCATGATCTGCGCATGTTTAATGAGCAGATTTCTCCACGATTGGAGTTATTTTTCTCTTGTGAGTCAGGTTCTGGTCGAACAACAATGTTCGTTTGCCGCTTTCAGCGGAAAGACCTTAACTGTACCATACGTAAAGCAGGAACGAGTTGGGTGAAAGTATGTAATTTATATAAAAAACTTATACACTTACTCTCACCTGGAATACGTCTTGCGGGGTAAAGCCTTATGAAAATAAATGATATTGACCTAACTCAACACAATTCACTCGTCACAAGGTAAAGGGCTTCTTCCCTAGAATACCAATATATGTAAGTATTATCATCAGTACAAGAAAATTATTAAAAAAAGTAAATAAAAACACCAAAAAAATAAATAAAAAATACATTATCATAATGCCATTTATTTTATTATACTACGAAATCCTGTATATGTTCATTTATGTTCTCGCGGTGTTGTCACCAAGCATGGAATATATCAGGCCAGTCAGTTCGTCTGATAGTTCGTTGATTGTTCGGGCAGCTTGTGCCACATCGTTCATAATATGATTCAATTCCTGTGCTGATTCAGTCACATATAGTATTGTCTTGCTTGACTCATCATTGGCAATCTTTTGTTCATTTGTGGATATGTCTATTGTGTGCGTTGACTCATATATTCTTTCATTGAGATTAGTAATGATTTTTATTGAGTTGTTTACATCAATGATAAGGTCCCCTGTGCCGGCGATCTCTTTAGTGATGTTCAAAACTGCGTTGTTGAGGTCGTTGATCATATTGGATGTTTTGTCAATGTAGCCACTGCTGCTTTTGATGAGTTCCTGGTTATTGTGTATAAGCTTTTCAATTTCCTTAGAGTTTTGCGTGGTGGCTTCTGCCAGCTTGGATATTTCATCTGCCACAACTGCAAATCCCCTTCCGGCTTCTCCAGCACGGGCAGCTTCTATGGAAGCATTTAGCGAGAGAAGGTTAACCTGGTCGGCAATGTCATTGATGATGCTGATAAACTTCGACATGTTGCTTCCGGTTTCGTTCAATACCAAAAACTGTTCCCTGGTTGTACCCATCAATTCAGATGACTGATGAGAAAACTCACTTATTGAATCGATGGCGGCCTGTATTTTACTGGAACTGTGGGTGATCTTTTCGAACACCTTTTGCAAATCCATCACTGATTCGTTGGCTATCTGCATCTCCTCGAAAAGTGACCTGGCGGTTGTAGTAATGGACTCCGCGTTGCTTGATAACTCTTCAACCGATGCTGATATTTCTTCCAGGGAGGACGCCTGCTTCTGGGAGAGCTGGTTAACCTGTACCGATACTTCTTCCTGTCCTGTCGCCTTGGATTTCAGTATTTTCACAGAGTTATTCACCGCTTTTGCTATATCAGACAGGTCCTGGTAATTCTTTTCAGCTTCTTCACCCTTGGAGATCGCGATCTCCATTATGGCCCGGGTTGCCCGTGCACCAGCAGCGGAACCTATGCCAACCCATATATAAATAAGGAACCTGACACCAATAATGCTGCCCACAGGACCTTCGGGAACAAGGTGTGGTCTGAGTATGAATAATGATACCTGTGATAACACTACCAGCATGAAGGTGAAAAGTGATATTCTTACATTAAAATAAAATACGCTTAATACAAGTATTATGTAATGAGCCGCGAAAAGTTCACGGGAGCCATGAATGACATACTGGAAGATGAACAGTGAAAGCATAACACCGGTTATTACCACGTAACTGGAGGCGGGGTGGGCTTTCAGCCTGCGGGCGGCAAACCAGGTAAGAAGAATTATGATACTGACACCCATGAGCTCGATAAGAATATCTGAAATAGTAAGATAATCCGAGCCAGTGCCTGTTACAAGGATTGCAGCCGTGGCAATATTGGCAAGCACGGTTATACTTATAAAAGCCAGTATCAGTCGTTTGTGATTGTTCAGCATCACATTGATGAAAATTTCATTTTCACCAAGGGACTTACCGTGTTGTGCTTTGTTGAAAAATGGAAGTTTCATAGAATACCCCGCCATCCGTAATCATAAATTCCATGTATTGATGCATGAGAACTATTATATGTCAAATGGAAACACTTATTAATATGATCAACATATGTAAGTGAACATTCCATATAAATTAGCATAATTTGTCACGTAAAATTTATGTTATTCTCTTGACAAATTATACGACTCATGGAGATGTTGTGTAATCTTTAGTTGGACAGGTGCAGATGACGTTCTCACGCGAACATATGGGATATTTTATAGCATTTATGCTAATAGGTGGTATACTGGGCTCTGCACTGGGAACCCTGCTTGTGAAATTGATACCTTCAATCTCAATTATCACCAGTACGTTAACCGGTCCAATCGGGTTTAACCTTGAGATCATAACATTCAGCGTTAAGCTCAATATTTCCGCCATAGCAGGTATTATCGGCGGTATTGTAATATTCAGGAAACTGTAATAGTTTTTTCGCCGCTCCTGCGGCTATCAAGTGTATCAGCCATATAAGGCCGGTGCATATACAAGTAAATCGGTGGTTCACCGGTTGCCTCCTACCAGCAGGATTTGTGATGAGTAACTTGAATTATTCTGAGGGGCATGGTAACGCTGACGTACTGGCTGGCCGTTGGCTGCCGGACATAAGTGCTTCCGATTTACATGTTTTGATAAATTACGATGTATATCTATCAAGATGAGGGGGTACCTTAATTGTCAGTAATATCGATGAAAGCCTTATTAGAATCCGGTGTCCATTTCGGGCATCAGACCCGCAGATGGAATCCCAAAATGTCGCAGTTTATTTTTACCGCGCGTAACGGGATACACATTATTGACCTTCAAAAAACCATGCAGCGTTTGAAAGTGGCCTATGGTGAAATGAAGCAGATTGCCGAAAACGGAGGCAAGGTGCTGTTTGTCGGTACGAAGAAACAGGCCCAGAATTCTGTAAAAGAGTTTGCCGAAAAGTGCGGTATGTACTATGTTTCAGAACGCTGGCTTGGGGGATTCCTTACCAACTTTAAGACCGTATCACGTTCCATTGATCGATTGAAAGAGATCGAGAAAATGAATGAAACGGGTAATTGGGATGCTGAAACGAAGAAAGAAATTCTCGAATTAACAAGGGAACTTGAAAAGAAGAAAAAAATTCTTGATGGGATCAAGGACCTGAACAGTCTCCCTGACGCGTTATTTATAATAGATCCGAAAAGAGAATCTATCGCAGTAAACGAAGCTCACAAGCTGAATATACCTATCTTTGCTGTTGTGGATACCAACTGCAACCCTGACGAAATCGATTATCCCATACCAGGCAATGACGATGCAATCAGGGCCATCGCCCTTTTCCTTGATGTCATGTCCCGGGCAATAATTGAAGGACAGTCAGCAGGTCAGGTGAGTGTAGAAGACGAGCTTGAAGAAGAGGCATCTGAGGCTGAAAGTACCGAAGAGCCAACCGAAGAAGTTGAAGAGTCTGCTGAAACAGTTGACGAAGCACCGAAAGAAGAAGCGAAGGCGGAACCGAAGGCAGAACCGAAAGCAGAACCGAAAGCAGAACCGAAAGCAGAGCCGAAAGAAGATACTGTGTCATCTGCCAGTGATGATGCCGAAATAGATGAGTCCGAAACGGATGAGAAAGAATAAGGTTGGAAAATATTTGTAAGATTCAGCAATAAGGAGAGATCAAGTGGCAGAAATAACAAGTGCAATGATAAAGGAACTACGAGACAAGACCCAGGCGGGCATGATGGACTGCAAGAAAGCACTGCAGGAAACAGATGGGGACATGGACAAAGCAGTGGATTTCCTTCGAAAGAAGGGTATGGCCTCTGCTGGTAAGAAAATGGGAAGATCCGCCGGTGAAGGGATTATCGCTACTTATATTCATAGCAATAACAAGTTAGGTGTTCTGCTTGAACTGAATTGTGAGACTGACTTTGTAGCGAGAAATGAAGACTTCCAGAACCTGGCAAGAGAGCTTTGTATGCAGGTGGCAGCTGCTAACCCGTTATATGTTACTCCTGAAGATGTTCCACAGGAAGAAATAGCCAAGGAAAAAGAGATATACAAGGAGCAAATGCAGGATTCGGGCAAACCGGAAAATGTAATTGATAAAATTGTTGAAGGAAAGATCAACAAGTATTATACAGAAGTATGTCTCCTTGAGCAGGAATACATAAAGGATCCGAAGATTATAATAAAAGACCTTATCAAAGATAAAATAGCAACCTATGGTGAAAACATTGGTGTAGGACGATTTACCCGCTACCAGATAGGCGAATAATAATGGAATCTGATCCTGTAAATAATACGCAACTGCATTATCGGAGAGCACTTGTGAAACTCTCCGGTGAAGCACTTGCCGGTGCGAATAAGATCGGGATAGACCCCGTTGTGGTGAACCATATTGCAGGAGAAGTGAAAGAGGCATACCAGCTTGGCGCTCAGATTACCCTTGTTATTGGTGGTGGAAATATATTTCGTGGTGTTACCGGTACCGAGCTGGGTATTGAGCGTTCCACCGGGGATTACATGGGTATGCTTGGAACAGTCATTAATGCCCTGGCGGTGCAAAGTGTTCTTGAAAACATGTCAGTACCCACCCGGGTGATGACAGCTATTGAGATGCGCTCCGTGGCTGAACCATATATACGCCGCCGTGCCCTCCGGCACCTTGAGAAAGGCAGGGTTGTTATCTTTTCTGCCGGTACAGGAAATCCATTTTTTACAACAGATACTGCCGCAAGTCTCAGGGCAATAGAGACAGAAGCAGAGGTTGTTTTGAAGGCCACAAAAGTAAGTGGTGTATATAACAGTGATCCTGAAAAATTCGCTGATGCCAAAAAAATTGATTCCATTTC
>JAGYNX010000095.1 GCA_018399855.1 Spirochaetota bacterium | reverse complement strand
ATAGCATCAGCCAAAAGGGGCACAAATGTCTGGTCACCTTCCCCGTATACCCAGCATGGATATACCATTGTAACCGGGAGTCCTTTTTCATGATAGCCCCATGACACTTTTTCGGCCTGAATCTTGTAATCTGGATATGGTTCATTCCATGGCCGCAATGGAAAGCTTTCGTCCATTACGTTCTTCTCATCTATACCAAATACATCATTGGTGCTGATGTCCACCAGGCGTTTCACCTCGTGTTTCAGGGAAGCACTGCACACGTTTCGGGTTCCGTCAACTGTTACTTCCCGAAACAATTGATCAGGGGCCCAGTCGGTAACAACTGCAGCGCAGTGGAAGACGATGTCCATGCCTTCAACCACTCCTTCAACGGCATCGGGGTCCCGTATATCACCATGTATGACCTCTACCCCTTTCGCCCGAAGGGTTTCAGCGCCCGGGTCATCGGGCAACACGAAGGCCCTGACAGTATTTTTCACCGCAAGGTTTGCGTCCACCAGGTGACCGCCTATGAACCCGGTGGCTCCTGTAACCAGTACCTTTGCCATATCCTCTCCTTTGCTGCTTTCACTCGACGTACATGAGCACAACCTCATAGGCACTAAAACATATAACAGTAAAATTAAAAAGATCAAGATTTTTTTACTTTAATATTTCTGATTATGCGAGATGGTTTTTTGATATCAGAACCACGATGCCGGTGAATAGTTCTTGATTCATGAAATGAAGTGTTTTATATTTACGGATATTCACAAATAACCATAATTTTACAAGCCATACTCCAGCGGGGTTTGCATGCATGGGATGAAAAATATATTCAACCATAAATCCGGAACGCTCTTTCTGTTCCTTCTGTTTTTACTGCTCCTCAACTGGCCGCTGGTTACAATTTATTTTGATATCAGCCTTATGTTTTCTTTAATCTATATTTTCACTGTAATGCTTCTCATCACCATATGTACCTTCGTAGGGATGAAGCGTATATGAATGGACAAGTGTAAATCGATATGTTCTCTTCTGAAAGTTTATTCCTTGTTTTCTTCTTGTACCTGGCATTTCTTTTCGTCAGCGCGTTGTTTATCGAAAGAAAGAAAACCATTGGACAAAAGCTGGTTAACAATCCACTTTCGTATGCCTTATCTTTTACCGTTCTTTTTACCGCGTGGAGCTTTTATGGTAATGTGGGTAAAGCCGCCACGGGAAACATATATTTTCTGGCATTCCAGGTAGGAGCAGCGCTTTCCCCCATACTATGGTGGATACTACTGAGAAGAGTTGTTTTATTAAAACAGCAATACCGGATCACCAGCATAGCTGATTTTTTATCATTGAGATATGGAAGGTCTCACAGAATTGCGGGAGTTGTCACTATTGCGGCAATGCTGATTGTGATACCTTACATTGTTCTGCAGTTGAAAGCTATTTTTACGTCCTTTGATGCCACTATCATTCCCGGCTCACTGCCACTGAATATCAATTATTCACGAAACTTTATCATCGTGTTAATGATAATAGTGTTCACCATTATCATCGGCGTACGAAGACTTGATCCCACCGAACAGCACAAGGGCATGATAATGGCACTTGTTATCGAATCAGTAGTAAAGCTGACGGCTTTCCTGGCCCTGGGGGTATTCGCGTATTTTTTTCTGCTTGGAGGATTCGATACCTACGCATCTATTTTAGCGTCCCTCCCGGATACTATACAGACCGCGCATAAACCTGTAATGATCGATTCTTATTTCACCTGGTTCGTATACATGCTGCTTGCGGCGAATGCCATACTCTTTCTGCCCCGCCAGTTTCATGTGAGTGTTGTTGAAAATGCTGATGACTCACATATCAGAACGGCCATGTGGATCATTCCATTGTACGTTATAGCGCTTAACCTGTTTGTGTTCCCCATCGCCTGGGGCGGTCTTGTTTCCGGCTTACCACTGGAAAAAGCTGATTCATTTGTGCTGCTCATTCCCCAGGTGGGAGGTTCAAAATTTTTAACCCTGCTGATTTTTATCGGCGGCTGTTCAGCAGGTATTGGTATGATAATGATCAGTTCAATGACACTGGCAACCATGGTAACAAACCACCTGGTGCTTCCTTTACTTGAGTGGACACCCTCTCTTGGTTTTCTGAGAAGGTACCTGCTGCAATACCGCTGGATTACTGTATCACTTGTCATTTTTGCCGCCTTCCTCCTTGAATCAGTAATCGGTGATTTTTTTATGCTTATTAACATAGGGGTTATCTCTTTCGTGGCGGCTTTACAATATACCCCGGCCGCCATTGGCGGACTGTTCTGGGAAAACGGGAACAAGCGGGGAGCCATGCTGGGAATGTCGTCTGGTATTGTCACCTGGTTGTATACACTGGTATTACCAGCCTTTATTAAGAGTGGTGTGTTTTCACCAGATATCCTCACCAGCGGACCTTTCGGCGTTGAATTTCTCAGACCTGAAGCCCTGTTCGGTCTGAACGGTCTTGACCCGGTTTCACACGCGGTGTTCTGGACAATGTTGTTCAATATCGGTTTATATGTATTCGGATCTCTCTTTTACACCGGCAACCGGGAGATGACACAGAACGCGTATAACATTGTGCACCTTGTGCACGAAGAGTTCACACCACATGAAGAGATACACCTGGAAAAGGAAATAAAACTGTCTGAAAAGATACCGCTGATCTCGGATGTTCTTAATCGATATCTCTCAGAAAAGAGATCAGAAAGAATAATCATCGATACATGCAGGGAATTGCGTATTCATGAAAGTGAATCCATCAGTGTTGTAATGCTTTCGGAATTCATCAACAGGGTAGAACGCATGCTTGCCGGATCTATTGGGACAGCCGTGGCACACAGGGCATTGTGCGCTGCCCCCATATTCAGTAGAAAGGAATCCGATGCTATCTCAAGGATATACTCAGAAATGCTGAGCATGCTTCGGGTTCCACCTGAAGAGATACGGCAGCGAATCAATTTCTACCGGGAACGCCAGGTATTGATACAGCAGCATGCCGAAGAACTTGAAATGACACTGCATCAGCGGGAAAACGAGATCAGGGAAAGGCGGCAGGCCGAGCAGGCACTGGCGGAAGAAAAAGAGAGACTGTTTACCACCCTCAACAACATCGATGACGGGGTAATTACCACGGACAATCATGGGAACATTATCCTTATGAACATGGTGGCACAGGATATAACCGGGTGGACCATAGACCAGGCAGCGGGGCTGGATGTTGACCGGGTCTTCACCGTTGAAGAACCGGATATCAGCTATACAGATGCCTCACCGGTAAAGCGGGCGCTGCAACTGCATTCCACCCTTGAGAGCACAGAGAACACCTTTCTTATACACGGCGATGAAACGCGAAAACTCATTGAATACAGTATTGCCCCCATCGGTGAGCAGCTGGCTACTACCGGAACAGTAGTGGCCTTTCGGGATATTACCGAAAAGGTTATGATGGAGAGAGAGCTCATGAAAGCCAGGAACATTGAATCACTTGGTATCCTGGCAGGTGGTATCGCCCATGATTTCAACAATATCTTAACCGCGATTATCGGTAATATTGAACTTGCCAGGCTTACAATGGATGAATCAAGCAGGTCGTATTCCCTTCTTGGGGACGCGGAAAAAGCAGTATTACGGGCAAAAGACCTTACCCGGCAATTGCTGACATTCGCAAGGGGTGGTGCGCCCATAAAAAAAACCACCACGATTGACAATCTCTTGCAGGAAACAGTGCAGTTTACGCTAAGCGGATCAAATATTAAACCACGGGTTCACATTACCGGAAATCTATCACATGTAGATGTGGATGAGGGCCAGATCAGCCAGGTGATCAGCAATATTATTATAAACGCGGCAGATTCTATGCCGGATGGCGGCTATATAGATATCGTGGCTGAAAATATACCTGTTGCTGATATTGAGGGAGTCATTCCCGGGGGACAGTACGTCCGTATTGCCATCACCGACCAGGGATATGGCATTCAGCCTGATGATGTTCAGAAGGTATTTGATCCTTATTTCAGCAGGAAAAAACATGGATCGGGACTGGGCCTGACCACCAGTTATTCAATAATCAAGAAACATGGGGGGCATATTATAGTAGATTCCACTCCTGGCAGTGGAAGTACGTTCTACATCTACCTGCCTGCTTCCTCGAACAGGGCAAAACCGGCCGAGATTGTTACAAATACCAGTGATAAATTTAAAGGCGGTTCAATTCTTGTTATGGATGACGAACAGAACATTCTTGATATAATGAAAGAATATTTAGAACTTCTGGGTTTTTCAGTAACTACGGCCAGAAGCGGAGAAGAAACCATTGATATTTTTAAAAACAGTCTTGAGAAGGGAGACCCGTTCGACCTCGTAATTCTCGACTTAACCATACCCGCGGGGATGGGAGGAAAAGAATGTCTTGAGCATTTACAGGGTATGCAGCCCGATGTAAAGGCCGTGGTCACAAGCGGTTACTCGGAAAACCCTGTTATGGCAGATTTTACCGGTTATGGTTTCATCGGCGCCCTGCCAAAACCTGTGGATTTCAAATCACTTAAAGAAATGATAGGAGACCTGGTGTAAGCCCGGCATCACCTGTACCATAACTCGGCCACGGGTTCATCAGTTTTTACCACGAGGTCGCCGGTTTTGATATTTCTGAATACTATACTGCAGTCTTTTATCCTTGTTACTTTTTTACCCGCCGGCAATGTAACCCGAAGATAAAGATCGTTGCCAGACCCGTCAGATGAGAATATTTTTATGCTTTGCTTTCCATGCTGTACCTGTATATTCGTGGTAGTATAAAACTGCAGCTCCCTGTAAGCATCCTTCACTGTCATCCATCGCAGCCAGGGTGCGTTCTTTTTCAGCATATCAAATTCGGTAATAAACTGTTTTTTAAGCCACTCCCAGCCCGAAAATTCTTTTGACCTGCTCTGGTCAAACACATCATCGGGATGAATAAAATGGCTTACAATCCCCATGTTATGCAGGGCGTCATACATGGCGAACCTGTTATAATTCTGCAAATAGTATCCCGAGGTAATTCGTGGTATCTGAAAAAACCTGTTGTCCGGGGTCCATGTGAACTCCTGTGTTCTTTCACCCTCCCTGCTGGTATACAGGGTGGCAACAACCCTGATCTCCGGGAAGACGTTACCAATTGCGCGTAGTCCCGCGTCATCGATAATATTATGGGGTGCCACATAACTCACCGGCAGCATGGCCTGCCCGTACAGTGATATCCACTCATTGCGTGACAGCCGCAACGCCGCCTCCATGGCTTCCCTGTCATCCCATGGTGTTGAATCATAATGTTGGGGACGGGTTGTTGTCAGGGACATGTGATTGAATCCATGAAACCCCAGCTCCCATCCATTTTGCAATACCTCTTTTCCCATTTTAACGCTGAGGGCATCTTCAGCAAGGTAGAAATCTTTAATCTCGAAGGGATCAGCACTGTCACCCTTCGTATTTTTATTATAATTAAAAATGAGGTAAGAGGAGTATTTGAAACCGTACCTTTTTTCAAGTTCCCTGATATCATTGTACCAGACATTCTGTATAAAATCGGTGTCCTTCATTCCAGGATATTTTTTCAGTCTTTCTATGATTACGGTAATTCTTCTCCTGTTCTCAGGATTTTTCTCGTTTTCCAGTAATTCGCTGAAATGCTTTATCCTGTATTCCCGATACCCGATATTCCACCAGGGAGCGGGAAAATCATCTATCATCATCATGCCGATATTGGCAACCCCCGTAACGAAGGGGCGTGATACATGATGCATACTCTGCACGATGGTTCCCCGCATGTTCTTCGATTGCACAAGAAGATCTGTATTCCAGTATAACACCAACCCCTTTCCAACTGACCTGGTCCACATGACGGGAAAATAATCGGCCTGTGCACCCTCTGCCCGCGCAATCACCTTCGCGGATGTCAGTTCCGCACGTTTTACGTTCAGGTCGACCTGGCGTGTGTCAATACCGGCATTGTTCATGAAGAAAGATGATGCTATCGTAAACCCCTGCTTGAAGAAACTGCGGCCATCAGCGTATGACTTTACGCCAAGCAAAGACCTGTACGCAGGATCAAGCTTCGCGTCCCGTATGAACACCAGTCTCCCACCATTTTTTACGTATGTTTCAAGCAGCCCCTCAGGAAGTGAAGCAGTTTCTTCAACGGCCAGTACTATTGACTCATATGACTGCAGATCATGTGGTATATAGTTTTTCAGCCTGTCAATATCGATGGTATCATGCATGATTTTGGCGTATCTAAATGCCCATGTGATATTGTTCAGTATATCATTGGCGTTTTTCAGATCATCATCGACTATCACGCCCGTGTTTTGGTAGCCATTGTCATAGAAAAGGGCACTTTTAATAAACATGCTCATGTTCAGTAGTGTCTTTTCTCCCTGCAGCACGTATTGTTCCATGGCAAAACCGCCATTTCGGGAGGTGAGTATAACGCTGGAATTGCCATTGTCGGGTATATCATCCCGGTCTTTTCGTTGTACCCGAAGATAGGTGTGCACATCATCCCTTACCGGCACTACCTGTTGGTAATGCCTGGAGATATTCACGTTTTGTCTGGCTTCCTTTTCTACCATGGATGCATCGCGATACACGATCTTGAGACTGGATGGATCGTTTGTCCAGAAACCACGAAAATTAAATCCCAATCGCAGAAACACCGGCCTTATGTGATTGTCCATCAGGTCCCATTTTTCTTTGCCATCTTCCATGTACCCGTAGGCACCGTAAGAGTTGACGATTATAACCTTTATGCCCCTGTCTATCGCGTCTCGCAGAAACGCGGCATATTCTATACCCTTTTTCTTGTCTTCAACAACACCACCATTAAACCATGTAACGATGGCCCGCACCCCGGAAAGATCAGACCTGCCTGGTACACCATCAGTGAAATCGTGAACTTCCATTGATAATCCCAGCGAATGAATCTCTTTTTGAAAGAACCATACCAGGGGGTTATCCTTTTCTGAATACCCTTCTGATGACCTGTACAGCCCCAGCACCTTCTTGCCACCGGGCACCTCCCCGGAAACTTGTTGTGTTGCACAGGAAACCAGGAAAACAGTTAGAAGTAAAACCAGTGTTTTTCGAAAGTATTTGTGTGAATACGTGTATATAGATTCAGTTGATCTTGATTTCATATCTCGCATCCCATTTCGAATTATCGCCCTCTCCAAACGGTAAAGATTCACCTGCCCCGCTTGACTCAATTTTGACCGATCCAAGTGCCTTTTGTATCTCTTTCGCAAGTAATTCGGCTCGTTTCTCGGAAAGAACCATGTTTGACTGCCCCGT
>JAGYNX010000094.1 GCA_018399855.1 Spirochaetota bacterium | reverse complement strand
TCCCTGTTCCCGTGTAAATACCTTTGTCTCATTTGTAAAATTTACCGTGTTGTATACACCAACGTTATATACGCTGCGTAAAATTTCCATTTCATTTTTCGCGGCACCGCAAAAGCCGGTTAACGCAAACATGGCTGCAAATACAGTAATAATTACTTTTTTCATGATATTATTCATCATTGATTGACTTAATAAAACCCACTATCTCTTTCTTATATTTTTCATATACTTCTTTACTAACAGCTTTCACTTCAATAACGAGAATGGTATCGTCAATTACCCTCAGGAATAACGAATACCATGTTCCATCTTTTAATTCTACATCAATATTGGAAAATTCATTAATACTTAAATCTTCTTCAGCCTTGACATTCTTATAATACCTGTTTTCAAATTCATATAATATTGCCTCTTTCCAGAACTCAGTATCAGCGGGTGGGTAGTTTTCAACAGAGCTCATACGGATACCGCATTCACCCCGGGGTGTCTTGAATAAATATTCACCCTCAGCATCGAAATAATTCTTTGAAAGATCAAAAAATTCACCTGGTTTCGTATAATCAACAGAAACACTATCATTAAAAATTGTGCGTTTATCCGCGTTAATCCTGGCAACCCAGGTGAAAGGAGATGGAATATACCGGTGAACGACTTCTCTTACCCTGGCAGTAAGATGAATGGTTATTGTTGAAAAATCAGCCTTCGATCGAAGATATTCTATTGTTGCTCGTAGTGTCTCAATTTTTTTATCGAGTTTCTCTATTTCTCGTAAAATTTTAACTTTCTGTTTGGGATCTCTGGTGTTTTTCAACAGCAGGTACAGGCGTTCGCGTATCTTTTTATTTGTTTGAAGCCTTAGTGTGATATCCTGGAATTCCATTGTGATGTCACTGGCAGAAACCTTTCGGCCGGTAACCGTACCTGTTTTTGCCAGTTCATCCACTGCCCTTTCAAAATCTGCTACCGGTACACGCACAACAACCGTAGCCTTCTTATATGTATCCGATGTCACAACAGACTCGATAAACCCTTCGTATAGTTTTGTTTTGCGTTCGATGATCTCAAGGGTATCCTTTATCCTGTCAACTTCCAGGTCCAGTTCGGCATTATATATTATCATCCGCTGGCGGGGTGTATCTTCTTTTTCAGCGGGAGCAGAAGAATCCCGTGGCATTTCACCTTCAGCCCTGTCACGCATTTTTTTCATCCGGGGTGCAGGACGTTCGAAACTTGAGGCCGATTCTTTCGTGTCCTCATACAACGCTCGCCCACCTTGTTTGGAGGGCATGGCACATGACATCATTGCAATAATGCATGCAAGAGAGAATACCAGTAATAGAGTATATAATGGTTTATACATACGAATATAATTTAATACATAATTGAAAATGTCAATTCTTTTAAAGGCTACACCTGAGTCACAATTGCGTCATCAGGTACATAATTCGGCCGGCCTTTTCCCTTGGCATCAGTGATATCAGGTATGATGAAATACTGGAAGTACCCGCTTCGGCCGCATCCTGGTCGATCTGACGTAACACGTCGATAATGAGGGGATCTTCCCATTGTACCATTATACTCACCGCTTCATCAGGTGGCATACTTTGTATTTTTCCCGCAAGGTCCTGAACATTTTTTTTATAACCGGAATACCTCTTTTTCTCCATCTCAATGTTCTTTTTTTCAAGTTCGAGACCCTGTTTTATTTCTTTCAGCTTTAGCTGTTCTTTCTGAATTTCCTTTTCAGCTTCAACAATTTTAGCCTCACGGGTATCAAGCTCTTCAATTCTCTCTAGCAGCCTGTTTTTTTCTTTTTCAAACTCTTCCCTTTCGATCAGCGAAGGCTCGTCATCCATGGCATCAACAACAGAAGGAGCTTCGCTGGTATAATACCTGCTTACGGTTTTTCCTATATTGATCATTCCAATATAATCAAGCCAGAATACACCTACAACAACAATGAATACTATCAATATTATAAGATATATCATTTTTGTAGTGTCTGATATGCTTTTCATGGTACATCTCCTTGTTTCCCTGTGATTATACAGGCTTATTCAACAGGGATATAGTTGCTGTTATACCGTGAAGCTGCCTCGTTTCCCGGTATGGTTGAATTCTTGCCACTTCCCTTGTCCACATTTTCACCCTGTAAGTGCCTGGTTATATTGGGAAGCAATTTCATCAAACCGGATAAACCTGATTGATTCCCGTTTAACATGTTTCCGGGAAGCATCCCGTTATTCATTCCATTTGAGAGAGTGTTCATTACTCCTTCAGCCGCGGTGACACCCTGCCGTATAGTGGGCTGATCTGGCTGTACAGGTTGCATTTGGTCGCTTTTCATGGCCTGCTTTACACTGTCGTCGAAGTTCTGAACTTTTTTTGGATCGCCCGCATTCGGCACGCTTTCCTGATTATGTCTCATAAGTCCAAATCTTTTTTCGATAACCTGTATACGCTGCATTATCCTTGTCATGCCATCCATATGATCTCCTCCATGGACAATTATCGCTGTTCCATCATTCTCTGTCTCTGGTGTAATTGCTGATTCATGTCATCAATTTCTTTTGCCATTTCCCTGTTATATTCATACAGGTAATCTTCCCATTTGCGTTCCTTTAATTTCTCAACAACTTTCCGTTCTCTTGACGCCTCGATGAGACGTTCACGAACTTTCTGTATCTCTGGTTCCATCTGTTCTATTATATCCTGGGATTTTTCTATTGCCCGATGGGCAACATCAACATACCGTTCACACATCATGGCTTCTTTATAAGAAAAATTTCCCTGCCGCATCCGGTTTGAAAGGAGTACGTAATTTTCCTTTATTTTTTCTTTGAATTCCTGTTGTCTGGTTTTTTCAACATTTTGAATGGCAACCAGTTTTGCCAGTTCATTTTTTACCTGCTCTTCTTTCATTTCCCGCAGGTCGAGCAATCTCTGTAATTTAAAATTAAATTTCTTCATATCTTACGCGCAATCCTATCGTCTACGGGCAAAATACGGTGCCGGGGTGACATAATCCTGTGTCACTTCCTGAGTTTGCTCACCCAGACCCATCAACTGCACCAGCCTGTTACGTATATTCTGGAAGCTGTCATCCTCGTATATTCCCTGCTTTAAGTACGCGTCCATTTCCGGTTTCATGTCAATCGCCCTGTCCGCTACCGGGTTAGTTCCCCTGACATAGGCATCCAGCGTAATCAGGTCTTCAACGTTCGCATATGCCGCAAGCAGTTCCCTGAAATCCACGGCAGCCTTTTTATGCTCATCGTCTATTACATCTTTCATACACCTTGAAATTGACTCTAATATGTCAATTGCAGGATAATGCCCCTTGTGGGCAAGTTTCCTGTTCAGCACCACGTGACCATCCAGTATACCCCGAACCGCGTCAGCTATTGGTTCATTCATGTCATCAGCTTCAACCAGGATAGAATAAAACCCTGTTATACTGCCCGATCCTTCCTTGTTGCCAGCTCTCTCAAGCATTCGAGGAAGAATTGAAAATACAGAAGCCGGGTACCCTCTTGTTGACGCGGGTTCACCGGCGGCAATTCCAATCTCACGCTGTGCCATGGCAAACCTGGTAACCGAATCCATCAAAAGATTCACATGAAGCCCCTGGTCCCTGAAATACTCGGCTACCGAATGGGCAAGAAACGCGCCCCGCATACGAAGCATCGGCGGTTGATCCGAGGTGGCAATTATCACTACCGACTTTTTGAGTCCTTCTTCTCCAAGTTCACGTTCAACGAAATCCTTGGCTTCACGGCCACGCTCACCGATGAGAGCAATTACATTTACATCGGCTGCAGTATTTCGGGCAATCATGGCGATTACCGTGGATTTCCCCACACCCGAACCCGAGAAGATACCAATTCGTTGCCCTTTTCCTATTGTATTCAAGCCGTCAATGGCCCTTATACCTGTTGAAAGGGGCTTGTCAATAATCCCCCTTTGCAGCGGCTTAAGCGGTTCGCCGTTAACCGGGTATTTTTCTGATGAGTACATCTCCGGCTTGCCATCAAGGGGTTTTCCGGTACCATCAAGCACCCGGCCCAGCAACTTATTGCTCACCGGCACCATGAGGGAGGTACCCGCCGCGAAAACCTCGGCCCCGGGAACTACCCCCTTCATTTCGCCGATGGGCATTAGAATAACCTTGTTCTTATTGAATCCAACCACTTCAGCCCACAGGTATTCGCCCTCACCAATCTTGATCTTACACAACTCGCCATACTGCACCTCCGGCCCATGTGACTCGATGGTGAGACCTACAATCCTTTCAACCTTTCCGGTAAATTGTATTGTGTCTACTTCTTCGATTATGCTCTTGTACTTTGAAAGGACGTCTACCTTTTCATGCTGAAGTATCTGTATCATCTAGTATCCCTTTACAACGGACTGGCGTTTCTAATGGCCTCTTCAATGGTATCAAGCTGCGTAGATACCCTGGCATCCACCGCGCCAACATCTGTTTCGATTATACAGCCGCCACGTTCTACCCGTGAATCCTCGTATATATTCACCTTCTTGAGTGATTCCATCATCTTGATCAGTTCATCCTTGTGAGCAGTGGTCATATCCAGGTCGGCAAAGTTCACCCGAACATCAATCCTGTCCCTGTCCTTCACACTCTGCAACGCGGCCTTGATATTGTTGATGACAACTTCACGCCTTTCAACGATCTCATCCTTGATAACCTTTCGTGAGATCATTAATATCATCTCGGTCATAAGTTTTTCAGATGAACGTATAATATCATCCCGGATATCAACCGCGGTGGACACAATAGTGCCAAGACGGTCGATCAATCGCATCACCTCGGCCTGGCCTTCCTTGTAGCCCTCTTCACGTCCTGCCTCGTATCCTTTTTTATAGGCCTCATGCTCGATTTCCGAAACTTTCAGCTCGGCTTCTTTTATCATTTTCTCGGCTTCGAATTTTCCCCGTTCGATCTCCTTCTCCGAATCGGCACGAAGCTTTTCCATCTCGCTTTTTATCTGCTCACGGGCTTCCTGCAGTTCTTTGAAGGCCACGGCCTTTCCGTCTTCTTCTATTTTGGATGCCCGTTCTTTGGCATCATCAAGCATCTTCCGAACTTCTTCTTCGGTTTCGCGACGATACCGTTCAAGCTCGGCCTCCATCTCTTCAATAGACGGGCCCTGGTATACATCAAGAGGATGCCCCTCCGCGTCCACCTCGAACTCGGTGTATTCCTCGTCGGTCATCACGTTACGCTGATACTTATCAGGCAATTCCACCTGTTTTGGTGCAGGCCTGTATGACACTTCGCCAGGTTTGAAAACCAGTCTAGACAACGAGTTCCTCCTCGCCGGCACGGGCAACGATAATATCACCGGCTTCTTCAAGTTTACGTATAATGTTCACTATTTTCTGCTGCGCCTCTTCAACGTCACGCAGTCGTATTGGTCCCATAAAATCCATGTCTTCACGCAGAAGTGATGCCGCACGTTTTGACATGTTTCTGAATATCTTTTCCTGCACCTCGGCGTCAACACCCTTGAGTGCCTTGGCCAGGTCTTGTGTATCAACTTCACGAAGTACTTTCTGAATAGAACGGTCATCAAGAAGTACGATGTCTTCAAAGATAAACATTCGCTTCTTGATCTCTTCTGCAAGTTCGGGATCTTCCTCTTCAAGTGCCTCGATGATGATCTTTTCAGTACCACGGTCAACATTGTTGAGCACTTCCACTATGGCATCAATACCACCGGCAGAAGTATAATCCTCACTGGCAAGGGTGGACAGTTTTCGTTCAAGCACCCGCTCTACTTCCCGCAATACATCAGGTGATGTCCTGTCCATTATGGCTATTCGCTTTGCCACATCGGCCTGTATCTGATGATTGAGGCCAGAGAGAATCTGCGCCCCTTTCTGCGGATCGAGATAAGCGAGAATCAGCGCGATTGTCTGTGGATGCTCACCCTGTATAAAGTTTAGAAGATGACTTGGATCAGTTCGCCGTATAAAGTCAAAAGGACGCACCTGCAAAGAAGAAGTGAGCCTGTTTACGATATCAATTGCTTTCTGAGTACCAAGGGCCCTTTCCAGCACTTCACGGGCGTAATCTATACCGCCTGAGCTGATAAAATCCTGGGCCATCATCAGCTCCTGGAATTCCATCAGCACCTTGTCCTTATCATCCGGTTCAACCTTGTCAAGCCGTGCTATCTCGAATGTCAGCTGTTCAATCTCGTCTTCGCGGAGATGTTTAAAAATCTCAGAGGACACATCGGAACCAAGCGATACCAAAAAAATGGCCGCCTTCTGCCTTCCGGTTAATTGTGCCTTTTTAGATTGAAGCATATAAATACCCTCTTAAGAATTCATCATTCCCTGTACATAATATATGCACCCCGCGCGAAGTCGACAATAATATTATTCTTCAGCCAGCCATGTTCTCAATAGCGCGGCCACGTCATCAGGCCTTTCCCTGGCAAGGTTAGCGGCATTCTCCTGCAGTTCCATCCTCGCCTTGTCTTCCAGTGACAGTTCCACATCAACGCCCTCTTCTTCGGCGGCCCTGAGTGCCGCTTCACGCATACGCTGCTGTTCCAGGGCCAGATGCTCTTCCTTTATTCTTCGCCTTCGGGCAAGCTCCCTGGATATCGCCCTGAAAAGTATTACACCGAGAAACAACGCGAATACCCCCACAAGGGCGGCAAGAAGCATTCGCTTGAGCTGCTCCTTACGCCTGTATTCACCACGCAGTTCATCCCATTGTTTTGAGCGATCAAACATGATGTTCTCAACTGCAACCTGGTCTCCCCTTGCCTGTTTAAAATTGATAGACTTCTTTACAATATTTTCGGCCTGTTTCAACTCTTCGTTAGACAGCGGCACCTGCACAAGATCCTTTGAGGGGTCAAGATCATAACTCCCATCAGGCTGTCGGGGCAAGTCCTGGTAACCGTCAATGGCGATGGCAACCGACACACCGGACATCTCGTAGGGGTCCCTGTCTATCTTTCTTATCGTCTTATTTACCGCATGATTCTTAATATTTTCTTTTTTTTCATATTTTGCATATTGATCATCACTTGCCTTGTAGCCCGGAGGAGTATTCCCCTCGGTGCCCGCGGGACCTTCGGGGTTCCAGCCATGACCCTGAAAATTCTCATCTGTTGATTTCTCAGATATTGTAAGTGAATCTTTCACCTTTCGTTCAGAATATGGTGTTTCGGGATTATCCTTTTCCATTACAATGGGAGTATACTCTTCCTGTTCTTCGCTTATTTTGTCCCAGTTGAAATTCATATTCAGACGTACAATCTGGATCCGGTCTGAAGAATATATCTTCTCCAGCCCCTTCCTGATATCCCTGAGCATGTTCACCCTGG
>JAGYNX010000093.1 GCA_018399855.1 Spirochaetota bacterium | reverse complement strand
CGATTTACATCGGTATTCCCGGTAACCTGATTAAGATTAAAATGAATATAATTTGGAACGCTAATCCCAGTTGGCTTGATATATTTGAAAGGTAAGTATAACTGAATGGATTCCCGCCTTCGCGGAAATGACAGAGACCTCCGTGTCACCGTGTCTCTGTGAGAAACCCTGTTGAGACACATGCAGGAGTATTCTGGAATATCATTGTGGCGAGTTACAAGTAGTATGCAACCCGGAATCCTCCCGGGGCATTACCAGAGAATCTTCATGGGGTTTATGAGTTTCCCGTTGTGCCACAGGGTAAAATGCAGGTGGGGACCGGTTGACCATCCCGTTGAACCTACCCTGCCGATGAGCCTGCCGGATGAAACTTTCTGGCCGGGCCTGACGAATATTTTGGAAAGGTGACCGTAGAGCGTCTTGTACCCATTGGGATGGCGAATGATGACCGCCTTGCCGTATCCTCCCATCCATCCTGTTGAGTGTACCACACCTTCATGGGCGGCGCCCACAAGTGTGCCATACCTGGCGGCGATATCCACACCGTTGTGAAACCTTCGTTTGTTGAAAATGGGATGCCTGCGGGATCCGAAAAATGAACTGAACCTCCCGCCCAGTGGTGATCGAAACATCTCGCGAAGGGTGTACTTGTGGGCAAGTTTATCGGTCATGGTGTCTGCCACCGGCTTGGTGTCCCTGATAAAGGTAGCAATGGGTTTTCTGTCGCTGTCAAGCTTGTAGTATGCCCTGTAGAGGAAGGGCAGTTTTTGTACGATGACGTCCTTCTCTTCTACGCCGTAAAGAGAGCAGAGATTATCAATATCATCAAGATCCATGATAAAATGCAATACCCCTCTCTCGCTTGGAACAACTATTTCCTGGTCAACACTGGCCAGAATGGTGTCCCAGAAAGGGTTGGCGCCGATCAGGGTGTCAATATTTACATCATGGTCTTTTGCTATTTTCCAGAAATTGTCTCCCCGTTCAATGGTTACCGTGTTGAATGAAATAGTATCAAATGAAATGGATTTTATGTAAGAAAGGTACTCTTCTTCTGAGTCGAAGAGTTCATGCTGCTTTATGGTGTCAGGTATGTCGGTTTGGGCGGTAAGTGAAAGTACAAGAAGAAGAACCATGATTATTGCTGCTGCCACTGCTGATCCGGATAATAATAAATAATGCTTTTTGTTCATGTGTACCTGCCGCAAATTATATATATTGTTAATGTATACATACCGGCAGGATTACCAGTTAAAAGCCCTGCCGTGATAATGCCATTCGCTTTTATTGAATGTATCGGTAACCGGGGTTGAAAATTTTAATTTTTACCAGTGCCCCGCTAAGCCAGGAATACGTGACATTTCGCTATTAATGATGTATATGTTGAATACCGTATAAAATCAGTCTGAATAGATTGATTAATATAGTCAAGCAAATTATTTAAAGGTTTGATGATCATATTCATTTTCCATTGCGCACATTACCGGTAATATACATTGACAAATGGAATATACCCTGTATGTTCGGCACTGCTATAATTTATTACCTGGACGGTTATATCACATGAGGCTGTTTGAATTCTTTATTGGCTGGCGTTATTTAAAAGCCAAGAAATCGCAGGGCTTTATTTCATTCAATACCCTGTTGTCAATTTTTATCGTGTTGATCGGTGTGTTCATACTCATCGTTGTTATTTCGGTGATGAATGGTTTTCAAAGCCAGATACGGGATAAGATACTGGACGTGGACTCTCACATCACGATCAGCCAGTACTCCGGTGTTGATGAGGGCAAAGGTATCCGTAACTACGAAGAAATGCTGAAAAAAATCGACAGCATTGATGGTGTAACCAGCACCATGCCCTTTCTTCAGGGACAGGGGCTTTTCAGGTTCAGAAGCTACATCAGCCCCGTAATGCTTCGCGGGGTGGGGCAGAAGGACAGTATACCTGAAGATGTTACCAAGTTTATTACCGAGGGAAAGAAGGAGTTCACCTCTTCACGAACTGTTTTCATCGGGGAGGAGATGGCTCTCAATTATAATATCTCCATTGGTGACGTGATTGAACTTATTGTGCCAAAGGGGCGTCTTACCGCCCGCGAAGGTGTGCAGCCGGGAATGGGTCGGTTCAAGGTTATCGGATTTTTTAAAACAGGGTATTACGATTTTGATACCAGGCTCGTCATCATGTCCCTTCCCGCGGCCCAGGGTCTGTACTCTGTTGGTGATATCGTATGGGGTATTGGGGTTAAGATAAAGGATATATACAGCATGAACAGGATTTCACGTCTCATCCAGGCAAAAGTGGGATGGGAATACCAGACACTCACCGCCGAACAGCAGAATCAGAACCTGTTTTACGCGCTGAAACTGGAAAAGCTGATCATGACCATCATATTGTTCCTGGTAATTATTTCTGCCGCATTTACCATTATGGGTACCCTGGTGATGGTGGTGATGGAAAAACGCAAAGCCATTGGAGTGCTGAAGGCAATGGGTGCCCGTCCACTTTCAATAATGATCATTTTCGTTCTGGAAGGATTTTTTATCGGTATAATCGGATCATTTTTGGGAGTGATATTTGGACTTGCAACCGCCCTTAATCTTGAAGCTATAATACGCTGGATAGAAAGTTCTATTAATAACATTATGGGGTTGATGTACAGTGTTCTAGACCTGGGGATGTATCAGCCGGTGTCACTGGTGCCAAGCAGCGTGTATTATATTGACACTATCCCGGCACAGATAGATCCACAGTTCGTGGTGTTTATCGCCATATTCGCCGTGTTCATCGCGACGGTGGCGGCCATATTCCCGTCATGGCATGCTTCACGGCTGCACCCTGTTGAGACCATTCGATACGAGTAATTAGTTCAGGATATAATAATGATAGATGATACGATTATTGAAATAACAGACCTGGTAAAGCATTACGGGTACGGGGACAGCAGGGTAACGGTAATACGTGACCTGTCCCTTTCCATAAAAAAAGGAGAGACCGTTGCCATCGTGGGGCCGTCTGGGGCGGGCAAGTCTACCCTTCTGAATATTGCGGGATGTCTTGATACTTACCAGAAAGGAAAGGTTTCGGTGCTTTCAAAGGATGTTCCTCCTTTTTCTGTGGACGACATGTCAGCTTTCAGAAATGAACATATTGGATTTATATTCCAGATGCATAACCTGCTGCCCGAGTTTAATGCACTTGAGAATATCATGATGCCCCTGTTGATTCGGCGCTGGCCCAGAAAGCGGGCCCGTGAAGAGGCCATGCACCTTCTTGAACATTTCGGACTTTCTGACCGGGCTACCCATAAACCCGCAGAACTTTCGGGTGGTGAAAACCAGAGAATAGCGGTGGCACGGGCCATGGTTGGAAACCCTGATATCGTTCTTGCCGACGAACCTACCGGTAACCTGGATACGGCAAATTCTGACCTGCTTACCAGCCGTCTGTTGGATCTTGGCAGGGAAAAACAGGTCACCATAATAATAGTGACACATGATGGCAGCATTGCCGCCAGAACCGAAAGGGTGGTAACCCTGGTGGACGGTTCAATAGTTGATGATACCGGCAGCACATCACCGGAGGCAACAGATGCGAATTGAGTTCGTGGGAGGGGCCCGTTCTGTTACCGGCTCATCATTCATAGTAAAGACAGATGCAAGTACCGTGATGGTAGATTGCGGCATGTTCCAGGGAAAGCGTGAGTTACGTGAAAGAAATTATCTCGATCTTATATATGATCCCCCATCCATCGATTCTCTTTTGTTGACGCATGCCCACATTGATCATAGCGGTCTTATTCCACGCCTGGTGAAAAAGGGTTTTGGTAATAATATATTTGCCACGAAGGCAACGGTTGATCTCTGTGGCATTATGCTGCCTGACAGTGCTCATATCCAGGAGATGGATGTAGAGTGGGTGAACAGGCGAAATAAAAAGCTGGGACGCGATCCTGTTGATCCGTTGTATACACAGGATGACGCCGCGAAGGCCCTTGAATGCTTTGCCCCTGTGCAATACGGTGAAGAAGTGCAGGTGCAACCCGGCATCAGGGCCCGTTTCAGGGATGCCGGACATATCCTCGGCTCTGCCATTATTGAGCTGTGGGTTGAAGAAAATGGTAAGGAAACAAAAATTGTTTTTTCAGGTGATCTCGGACAGAAAGACCAGGCCATTATTCGCGACCCGGAGGTTGTAGAGGATGCTGATATACTTTTAATAGAATCTACCTACGGTGACCGCGAGCATAAAAACAAGGCGGACACCCGTGAAGAGTTCAAGAATATATTGCTTGAATCATATAATGACAACGGAAATATTATCATACCCGCCTTTGCCGTGGAAAGAACCCAGGAAATAATTTACACGCTTGCCGACCTTTTCCGTTCAGGAGAGGTTCCCCGGGTGCCGGTGTACATAGATTCCCCCCTGGCCATATCTGCAACTGAAATATTCAGACAGAACAGGGAATGCTTTGACGAGGAAACCGCCCGCATCCTGCTATCAGGAGACAGCCCGCTGGACTTTCCCGAACTGACCTTTACCCGCACCGCGGATGAATCAAAGCGTTTGAACAGGGAGGCCAGGGGATCCATCATAATTTCGGCAAGCGGCATGTGTACCGCAGGACGCATCAAGTTTCACCTGCAGAACAACCTGTACCGCCGGGAATCCAGCGTGGTATTCGTGGGCTACCAGGCTGAAGGAACACTGGGACGCCGCCTGGTGGACGGGGCGAAGAAGGTGCGTTTGTATGGTGAAGACGTGGCGGTGAAGGCAAAGGTGCATACTATCGGAGGGTTCTCTGCCCATGCTGACAGAAGCGGTCTGCTTGACTGGATGGATAACTTCGACAATCCTGATATGACGGTTTTCGTGGTTCATGGCGAAGAAACGTCATCGGTGAATTTCGCAGAAGAAATTCGCGCACGATACGGACTGGTGACACATGTACCAAGGTGGGGCGAGATCGTGAGCCTTGATACCATGAAATCGGAATACGCACCCTACGGGAATGTTGATTCTTTCGGTGAAATCGACAACGAGATGGAATCCCTGGAGCATATGCTGGCAACACTGAAGGCCCGCTACGCCCAGGCGAAAGAGGAAAACAGGAATATAGACCTTGATCAGCTTGAAGAGGATATCAATGATATCAAGGGGCTGATGGGGGTTATCGTGGACGAACTGTAGGGGCACAATGCATTGTGCCCCTACAGTTCGTCCAACGGATTATTCGTATACCTTCTCTTCCGTCTCGTGGGCGTTTACGGCGTCGTTCTCAACATCACGAACCGGTTCTTTTGACAATACCTTGCTGTATTCCTTGTACCATTCATTCTGAATGATCAACTGCATGATCTGGTTGGTGCCCACCCAGATCTGGGACAGCCTGATATCACGTACAATCCTTTCCAGTGGATAAATGCTGGTATATCCGATCCCACCCATAACCTGCATACAGTTGTTGGCGATTTCCCAGGCAGAATCGGTAACGAACTTCTTGGATTCAGATACCATCCTGCGAACCCGTCCCGGATGTACCTTGCCCGAATCTACCGCCAGGCAGGTGGTGTACACCAGGGAGCGTGCGGCATCCAGCATCATCACGCTGTCAGCAACCTTGAAGCCCACACCCTGGAAATTCATGATGGGCTGCCCAAAGGCTTTGCGCATGGAAGTATAGCGGGTGGCAATCTCAATGGCGGGACGCACGGAGCCAAGGGTCATGGCAGCCGTTCCCAGCCGCTCGGGAACCATGTTGGTCATGAATACCTCGAAGCCGTTGTTAATGCCGTTGAGGCAGTAACGTTCGGGAACACGTACATTGTCGAAGATAACACGGCCGGCACCACCGCCCCGTACACCCATAAGTCCGTAAATGTACTTGCTTTCAACACCCGCGTCACGGGGAACTATGAAACACGATATCCTTTCATGTGGTTTCTGTGCATCAGGATTGGTTAACGCGTATACCATAAACCAGTCGGCCCCTTCGGCTCCCACGATGAAACGTTTCTGCCCGTTGATGATCCAGTCGTCACCGTCTTTTGTGGCGGTGGTGGTGGCACCGAAGAAGTCAGAGCCTCCCCGGGGCTCGGTGAGGCATTCGGCGGCATAGACTTCACCCTTCAAAAGCGGTACAACCATCTCCTGTTTCAGTTCTTCTGTCCCGTATAATACCACCGCCTCGCATACGATGTCCGCACCTACCCCCCAGAGACAGGCCAGTGAGTAACTGGCAACACCCACTTCTTCGGCAACAATGGCGTCGTCCACCCATGTGAGTCCCCGTCCCCCGTACTCTTTGGGGAGCCTGATGCCCAGCAGGTTTCGTCTGCCAGCCTCTTTCAGGTATTCATGGGGAAATTGTATCTTTTCGGCATCCATGTCCAGTATCATCTCTTTGGGCACCCAGTTGGTGAAATCCCTGGCCTCGTCCCGAAGTTTTAACTGTTCATCTGTCATCATGTAGTCAAACATCACGTCCTCCCGTTGCTGTTATTTCCGTTCTGTTACGAGGTGGTTCGTAAAAAGTGAAATAATACCTATTCACGAAAACTACCCGCGCATGGAACGTTTTCTTCTTGAAAATATAACGATATGTTATATAATATGTGAATATGTTATATTGTCAAGTATTTAGTAGGAAAATATTGGATTTTCAATTGCATTATTGCCATCAATACGGCATTTCTGATTTTTCAGGTTGTAGAAAATGTATGTGGGTATATTATCAGGATTCAATTGTGGACAGGTGAATGTAAGGTAGATACAGGGTATGGCATTTAAAAATATCGGTCAGAAGATACAGGCGGCACGTGAAGAGAAGGGAATGACCCAGGTAGACCTTGCCGGTGCACTGGGGATTACCCAGGCTGCCCTTTCCAACTACGAGCTGGGAAAGAGAAGACTGTACATCCACCAGATAGAGGCCATCGCGGATGTGCTGGAAAAAAGCATATCCTATTTTATCGAGGGGGGAGAGAGCACTGCCGGCAGTGAGATCTCTTCTTCGTCAAATGAAGAAGAATTGCTGCGAAACCGAATTGTTGACAGGATATCCAGGCTTGATAAAGATGATCTTACCAGCGTGGGTGAATATATTACCTACCTGGAATGGAGGCAGCGGGATGTCTGACCAGGTGAAAAACTTCCAGAGGATAATGAAGTCGGTTGATGCTCTCAGGGAGAAGCTTTCCGAAGAGGATGTGATCCAGTCAATTCCGGATATCAGTGATCGCACGCTGTTTTTTTACGGTAAACTGGCCGGGGTCAACCTGCAGTCCATGCTGATAGGCGAAGAGCTGGGGGGAGAAGGGCTAACCTCCAGCCAGTCTGGTGCTGTTCTTGAGAGTCTCAGTTACGATCTCATCGGCGCGCTGCCTTCCCTCATTACTACCCTGCATT
>JAGYNX010000092.1 GCA_018399855.1 Spirochaetota bacterium | reverse complement strand
CCCGACGACGCATTCCTGGTTGGGAAACCTGTAAACTTCAGGGAATAGAACCACAGAGGCGCAGAGGTACAGAGGGGGGAATATGATTGTCTGGTTGCATATCATGAAAACTGAAAGGTTAAACAGTTAACCATAAAGCTGCAATACACCATAAAGACAGACATAAAAAATCCTTTCTCTGTATCTCTGTGCCTCTGTGGTAAATCCTTAAAGCTAGAATTCAGTGACGGCCTCCAACGGCACCTCGGGGTAGACCTGGCCGTGTACGGGGGGCATTGAGTTGTATACCCAGTTGATGTCGATGGTGCCCAGTTTCACGCCGCGGTGACGGCTGTACCCGTTGAAGACGCCCCTTACCAGTACGTCTTCCATCTGCATGGTCATGGCGAATACCGCCACCTCTTTGCCTTCAGGTATCTGCAGCAGTTCATCGCCGTATGCGCCGGGAGAGAAGGCAAGCCTGGTTGTGTCGGCGGCCTGGCATTGTATTACCGGCACGATGACGGGATACCCGTCCCCCCCCACCCATGAAATAAATTTCAGGGAATCAAGCATGTTGAACATCTCTTCTGCCATATGATTCAATATGACCTTTTCGCTTTTTCTGCCCGCACCGCCCCTGGCCATTTTCGTGGCCAGTGCCGAACCTATTATGCGTCCCATGGGGAGGCCTTCCTTCTGTCCCACTTCAAGAAGATCAAAATAATATACCGTGTTCACCCCGAAGTAGGTGTTGTACCTGAACATGGGCTTCTCGTTGAACATCTCGTACTCGGGGCCCTCTTTTCTGAGATGGGTGTAGTCAGCCTTTCCCCTCCACATGGAGCGGTCAAGGGTCATCAGCAAAAAACCCGTTTTAGGATTCTTCTGTATGTACTGCTTGGACAGTCCCTCGGAGAACTGGCCAAACACCATCTGTGCCTCACTTGCCGGCTGCAGGGAGGTGATAAGTGAAACGTGGGGCTGTCCATCAGGATTTATGGTGGCAAGCAATCCCACTTTCTCGGTTGGCTGCAGTTTCTCTATTTCATCCGGTGTAAAGTTTTTTCGTTTATCATTCATGTTATTCCCCCTTGACATGACGTGGGATTATTTTTTATTGATTTCTTCTTCTCACCTGTATCATCATTGTTCCCTTCATAACGGGTAGAGCCTGTCCAGAGAACTATGGCGGGGTCAACCCCCGTTGATCGGGCAATTTCAGCCAGGTACTCCATTCTTTCTTCATACATCAGTGCAGCATCGGCAAAATCCCACTGCCTGCCAAGCCTGGTATATTTATCCACGCAGAGATTGTTGAAGGCGCAAAGCTCCCACCTGGTTATCACACCCGCGGGAAGACCCGCAAGAAATTCACCGATACCCCGTATATTTTCATCCGTGTCGGTAGCCCCGGGGATAACGGGGGTTCGCACCCAGAGTTCACGGGGATAGAGATGTTCCTTCACAAGCCTGGCCACGTGCCACAGGTTTTCCAGTATCCTTTCGTTACTGCTTCCGGTAAACCCGCGGTGCAGTTCCGCATCAATAAGCTTTACGTCAAAAAGCACAAGGTTGGCATGGGGAAGTATGCGGTCGAGGGCGTCCTTCCCGCAGACGCCGCAGGTGTCGATGGCGGTATGGATACCCTGTCCGCGCAATGTTTTCAGAAGTTCCGTCACGAACTCTTTCTGCAGGGTGGGCTCGCCACCCGAAACGGTTATCCCGCCGCCTGACTTCTCGAAGAAGGCCCTGTCCTTTACCAGTTCTGCAACCAGTTCGTGAACGGTCCATTTCCTTCCCAGCAATTCCAGCGCGGTTGAGGGACATTCATCTGCACACCTGCCGCATCCCGTACACAGTTCACGGTTCACCTCGATACCCCCCGCATCAAGATAGAGGGCGTTCTCGGGGCATACGTCGATACACATCTTACACATGATACATCGTGAACCGATCCAGTGTACCTGGGGACGGGGGGATATACTCTCCGGGTTATGGCACCATGTGCATGACAGGGGACACCCCTTCATGAACACCGTGGTGCGAATTCCCGGACCGTCCTCGGTGGACATGCGTTGTATCTCAAGAACGGTCCCTTTCAGCGTGGTGATATCTTTTGTTACGGACATAGTTACGCTCCTTAAAACCTGCTGTGGCTTACCCTGGCGATAACCTCGTCCTGCAGCTCTTTACCGATGCTGGTGAAATAGGCGTTATACCCCGTCACCCGCACCAACAGGTGCCGGTAGTCCTGGGGATGTTTCTGCGCGTCACGCAGCATATCCGGATCAAGCATGTTTATCTGCAGTGCGGTACCGCCGTTCTCGACATATCCCCTCAGGAAAGCCTTGAACTTCTCCCTGTGCTCCGGGTCTTTGAGAATTGACGGGTTGAAGGTTATGGTATGGCTTGCCCCGTTTGGGAGCATGTTGTTATACCCGTCCCAGTCCCCCTGGTTATCACGGGCACGTCCCCCCAGCACCTTCCCCACCGAATTGGTGTTGGCAGTGGGGCCGTTAATATCCGCCCCGTTTGACGGACAAATGGCGTTGGACAGGAACTGCCCCTTCTCACGGCCATCGGGGCTTGCGGCCATGATGAACCCGTCGCCGGCCCAGTAATTCCAGCTGAGCATTCCCGGGCGAAACTGTCTTCCGGTTGACAGGGTGCGGTGTTTCCATGTTTCACCTGTCCAGAGTTCCATCACCTTCCGGGCCATTTCGTCAGCACCGTCATCGTCACGTCCATACTTGGGTGCCCGGTTCTTCGCCCTCGCCTGCAGCACCTGGTGTCCTTCCCAGTTATCACGCAACGCCTGGATGAGTTCGTCCATAGTGCATTCCTCCTGGTCAAAGACCAGGTATTTCACCGCCAGAAGTGAATCCACGGTGGTGGCGTAGGTTACCGCCTCCAGGGTGGTAAAGCTTATCTCTGCCGCCCCCTGGGTGATGTCCCTGCCGCTTTCAGCGCATCCCTTTACCATGCACGAAAGATAAGGTGTTGGATTAAAGCATGCCCTGATACGTTCTGATGATTCGTAGAGGTCTACTATTTTCTTAATAATATAACGGGTCTGTGTCACGTAGGCGTCCCAGAACTCATCCCAGGTTGCGAAGGTTCTGGGATCACCGGTACGGGGACCATCCTGCGTTGGTTTTTCGGTTTTGCCGGTTATAGGATCGGTGAAGGGATGCATATCCCGGCCGCCGGTAAGGACAAGTTCAACCGCCTTCAGCAGGTTCAGGTTATTGTCCACCGTGCCCGAACGGTCGTTACCCACCATGGTATTTTCCAGGCAGCCAACGGGGGCGTAATCCCACACGGTGTCATCGTTAATAAGATGCTCAAAACGGGCCATCCTGGCTTCTTTCATCATTCCAGCCATGGAACGCTCGTCAAAATTCAGCAGAAATGGGGCACCCTGGCTGGACTCAATCATGGCCACCACCCTGTCAAGCAGTTCATCCGGGGTGTTCTGGTGCAGCCGCACATTGGGTTTGGGCTCCAGGATGGGGGACATCTCGTCAATCACTTCCAGGATAGCATAGGTAAGGTCATTGCTGAGGTCTTCGCCGTCCTTTCCCCGTCCGGAGATAGTAAGAAGCTGGCCGAAGCCCGCGGTAATCCCCTGATTTCCCGTACGGATCATTGAATCATAGGCGGTATTTGCGTGTACCCAGAAGCATTTCATGATCTCCTTCCCGAACTCCCGGTCCATCCCCGTATCAATTGAATATTTCCAGTAGGGATAGAGGTACTGATCAATCCTGCCGAAGGACACGCCCGGACCCGGGTAATTTTCATCCGCCATGATGAGCATGTGATTAAGCCACAGGGCCTGTAGTGCCTCCCAGAAGGTTTTTGGCGGTTCCCAGGGCACCCGTTCAAGATTTTTGGCCATCTGCAGCAATTCCTCCCGGCGCATACTGTCAGTTACCTTCACCGCCTGGTCACGACATGCCTCCGCGTATTTTTTCGCCACCTGCCCCGGCATGGTGGCGGCTGTCATCATGGCACGAAGCTGGGCACCCTTTGGCCCTTTTTTCTCGCTGGAAGTAAGGTCATCATACATCTCCTCCAGCTCTTCGTGAATACCTTTCCATCCCAGGGAAAGGGCCCGCTCATGTCCTGGCACCAGGTGCCCGCTTGTGGCACCGGCATTGCCATACCCGTGATCATGAAACCACTTCATTCGCGCCCGCGAACCTTTTTTCCCCGTTATCATGCGGTTACGTTTTTCCTGTTCCTTCTTCGTCAGGCACATTGATGTCTGAATGTTAAACCTGCCACCGGCGATAAGGTCGCCGGGCAATATCTCGTGGGGAAGGTAGTGCACCATCACCTCCCGGTTGAACCACGCCCGCCGCTCAGGGATACTCAATTTCCAGAAATCCTCCCGCAGGGCAACAGGCCTGGCAGCCATGCGGTATGATGAATGCAGTGTCTTCAGCAATGCGTAGGTTTCGGGTACGATATAGAATGTTAATTCATCATACTGTTCATCCCACGGGGTACCCGTTGTCCACGAGGTGTTCTCGTTGTTCCAGGCACGCTCGTTTCCGTCGAAATAATATTCCCTCAGCCACTGAACCCGATCAGAAAGTCCTTTGGGCTGCTTGATAAATTCCTGTGCTTTTTTTGCTGATGATTCCATGTGTGCCTCCTTACTTTTCATCCCCGCTTGTCATGGCACGAAGATGTTCTTCCCCGTGATCGATGATCTTTTTCATTACCCCCTCCGCTTCGGCGGGGTTTTTGTCACGTATAGCCTCAAACAACTGCAGGTGATAGGCAAATACAACGTCCACAACAGCTTCTTCGCTGAAAAACTGCGCGGTAAGATTGGTATACACTTCCCTGAAGGAATTCATAAGCAGCGGGTAAATAACGTTTCCGCTTGCCAGGGCCACCAGGTGATGCACCCTGAAATCCAGCATCACGATATTCTCAATATCCGCCCGGGGGGCCTGCTGTTCCTGCTGCAGAATATCCCGAAATTCTTCGATATGCGAATCATCCCTGTTGACGGCGGCCAGCCGGGCGGTTTCCAGTTCGTACAGGTTTCTCATCTGCAGCATGCTGTCAAAGATATGCTGTTCAAGTGTACCCTGGTGATAATTAACAAGCGAATTCAGCAGGGTAAGTGACCCCTCCCGCCGATAATCGTTCACCACCGTGCCAACCCTGGGCTTCATGGTGACAAGCCCCTTGCTCTCCAGGTCAACCAGGCCTTCGTGCACCACCGGCCGGCTTACCCCAAGCTGCAGTGCAAGCTCCCTTTCCGAAGGCAGCTTCTGTCCTATTGATATCTTCCCCGAAAGGATGAGCTCTTCAAAGCGCTCCACGAACACATCCTTCAGGCTGTCTGCTCTTAACGGATGTAACAATTCTTCCATCGATCTCCCTCTTTTGGCAACTGGTAATACCAGTATACCAGTTGCCATGTGTATGTCAATATTTTTTATTATCCATGGGTATAAAAACGGTACCCGGTGCTTGCCTTCACCCTCTCAAGCTTTTTCTTCATTGCGGGCAGCAGCTTTTTACCCCTGTCCTTCCTGATGATATTCTTCTTCTCACCCGGGTCTTCCCGCAGGTCAAACAACTCGGGAGGACGCACATTATTCTGATAGGTAATGTATTTATACCTGTCAGTTCTCACCGCCGTAATTCCCGGGATGGGTATGGGGAAGACAGGAAAATGCTCATAAAGGAAGGATGAACGCCATCGGTTTTTCAAATTCCTCAGCAGTGGAACAGCACTTCGACCCTGCATACAGGGGGGGACGGGGATGCCTGCCGCGTCCAGCAGGGTTGGAGCAAGATCAATATTCAGCACCATCTCCTGCACCCTTCGCCCCGCATTACGCACAAGTCCGGGATACCTGACAAAGAAGGGTATCCGGATAGACTCCTCGTAGGCCAGCCGCTTATCATACAGCCCGTGCTCACCAAAGAAATGCCCGTTGTCACCAGCGTACACCACTATGGTATCATCCAGTATCCCCATTTCTTCAAGTTTATCCAGCACCCGCCCCACCTGCTGGTCAACCGACACCACTGTCTCGCAGTAATTCCGATACAGCATATCAAGGGGCAGGGGAGCCCCCACGAAAAGATGATTGTTGGTCATGGTAACCCATTTATCAGATTCAGGAGGTAATTTAAGGTCCACATCATCATACAGATCATCAAGGTGTTTGGGTGGCAGAAAACCGAAATGTACCGCCTTATGGGACAGGTAGAGGCAGAAGGGATTGTTCCTTTTTTCATCAATATAATCCAGCGCGTAATCAGTAAGATCTTCGGTAATATACTTCCCCTTTCGCTCAACTTCCTTTCCATCCACTATAAGTGGACAATCATAATACACACCCTGTCCTCCTTCTTTCGTAAAAGAAACAAAATGGTCAACACCCCGAAGCTCGGGAAGACCCTCTCCCGGCATATGAAATTTGCCGATAAAGGCGGTATCATATTTGTACTTTTTAAGTATCTCCATGAAGGTAATGTTTTCGTTATTCCAGGGGGTATGGTTGGTAACCACCCCGTGGGTATGGGCGTACTGGCCCGTAAGAAAACTTGCACGGGACGGGCCGCACAGGGAGGTGGTCACGAATGAATTGGCAAACATGACACCCTCATTGGCGATCCTGTCAAGATTGGGTGTCTCAACAAAAGGGTGATTCATGCAGCTGAAGGCATCCCATCGATGATCGTCTGTAAGAATAAAGACGATGTTGGGCCTTTTCGTCTTTGCCTGCAATTTACCGGCAAGGGATGTACCCAGCATACCGGCGAGGGCTGCACCACCCGCTATTTTTAGCATCTCTCTTCTGCTGATATTTTTATTATATAATGGCGTATTGTTCTTTTTCATACTGCTGCTCCTCCTGTCAATATTCATGAGATATATCGCTGCCTACATAAACAGCATGGTATACAGGTCCATGTAATAGTAATAATAGGTATGCCCCCCATTCCACAGAAACACTACGGTGAAAAAGAGCCCCGTTGCAAACAGCACAAGGCCTGTCCACCTGCTCCTTAATGACACATCACCCGTTCTTTTGATCATCACCCTGTCACAAATGATCTCTGATATACCCATGCACATGAGGTTCACCACGATTGGACCAAGAATTAGATGATGAAGTAACACGAAGAATATCTCACCCACCGAATAGATGCCCACAAAATCCCACAATACCTTGAGATCCCACACGATTGGGGTGAGCAGGCTGGCAAACAATCGTTCCCTGAACGAAGCCCCCCTGAAATACGCCATGGAATTAACAAAGAGTGCCCCTGTCCATATACTCAAAAACATGCATAACGCCGAAACATGAGAGACCAGCAGGTGCAGTCCCCTATGGGATATACCCCTGGACATGTCATACGTATTGATGGATACCACCATCACAATCAGTACAATACCCGCTGGTATACCCACCCTTTTCAACCTTGCTGACAGT
>JAGYNX010000091.1 GCA_018399855.1 Spirochaetota bacterium | reverse complement strand
CAAACCACCCGTGCCGAATTCAAGTGTTCTGTAAAAGCGATCGGCGAGTTCTTTCTCGTTACCCTCATCAAAGAGTTTCTTTATTTCGTTTCTTGTTTCTTTGTTGTATGGTGCATTCATCCATTCTTCAGCGGTATTTCGAATCGCCTGGTCCATATCTTTTTCTCCTGTTAATGAAATTCTCTGTTTTCATAATTAAAAAAAACAATACTGCATTCAACAATTTTTTGATCTTTCTTTCTCAGTATACATAAAATTATGATTGCATCAAGCAGAATTGGGAACCAGAATTACATGTGATGAAAAATGGAGACAATTTTTTAACTAAATTTCGTGAGTTTATCTATTCCGCCCGGCTGCTGCATAAGGGAGACAGGGTTCTCCTGTCACTTTCGGCGGGAAAGGATTCCATGGCATTGCTGCACCTGATGAATAACCTGCGTGAAGAGTATGCACTTGACCTTGGTATATTCCATTTGAATCATAAGATCCGTGGTGCCGATTCGGACGACGATGAAGATTTTTTGCGGAAAATGGCGGACGTGTTACGCATACCACTGTATTGCAGGCAGCATGATTTTTTGTCACAGCAACCTGCCGGCATGTCTTTTGAGGAATACGCCCGGACGATCCGTTACCGCATGTTGTCCTCCATCGCAGCCGAAGAACATTACTACCGCATATGTACCGCACATAACAGTGATGACCAGGTGGAGACCATATTAATGCGTATAGTAACCGGAACTGGTTTGCATGGCCTTGTTGGAATTTCACCTTCACGGGACATGATCATACGACCACTGCTGTGGGCAACAGCCGACGAAGTATATTCATATCTTGAAGACAACGGAATTACGTGGAGGGAGGACAGGTCAAATGCTGAGAATCATTACCTGCGAAATTTCATACGAAACAGGGTTTTACCACTTGTCCAGTCACGAATTCCATCTACCAGTAATGCCATCCTGGCACTGGGTGAGAATGCCTCGGAACAACTCCAGCTTCTGCAACAGATGGTAGAAAGGTGTTATCCAGACCTTGTCTGTGTAAGGGATGATGAGGTAATTATACGATACGAACGTATGGGGGAGAACCGGCCACTCTTTACCCATGTGTGTGCGGGGCAGATACGATCAGGATTTCAGCAATACGTCAGCAGGGGAATGCTTCTGGAACTGTACCGAAAGGCCCATACCGCTCGGGGTCACGCCGAATTGTATAACGCGGATGGTATTCGCGTAATGAAAACCCGCCAGGAGGATGAATGGGTGCTGGTGCTGTCACGTAATACAATGTATCAACCAGTGGGTGAGTGGGAATACCAGGTTTCACCCGTACGAGACAACGTGTGTACTATCAGTGAGATTGGAATTGTCCTGGACATACGGGTTACCGATTATAGTGAATTTGAACGCAGGATAAATAAACCGGGTTGTGTGTATGTGGATGCGGGCAGGTGTGAGAATCTGAAGATCCGGAACAGAAGACTTGGCGACAGGATAACACTTGAGAATGGAACAAGAAAGCTCAAAGAGTTGTTTGTTGATCTCAAGCTGGGCCCTGATGAAAAGCAAGGGGTTCCCCTTGTGGTACTAGATGGTGAAATTGCCTGTTGCATGCTCTCAGTTACGAAAAAAGGCGATGACAGGGTAGCAAAAAAATTCAAGGTTAAAAAGGATTCAAAAAAAATACTTGCTATATGTACCATCACTTCATAACTGTAATTGTACAGGGTTGTTATCTGCAAGTAAAGGGTAAAATGTCATCCTTCCGGGATGCCCGCCGTTGTGCAATATATGACGCGACAGAGTTCATAAAAACCTTGTGTTTTCTATGTCAAAATTCAATAATTGTGTTACATTATATTTTGTTACTGAAAAAATAGATAGATTATAACTGATCGCAGGAGTTAATTAATGAACAAAGCTGGTAAACAGATAGCGCTGATTCTGCTCATCATTGTGCTTGCCATCGCAATATTCAGGATGAATGATTTCAACAAACCGAAGATTGAGCAGTTGCAATACAGCGATTTTATAAAAAAAGTATACGATGACAAAGTTAATTCGGTAACCATCGTTGATGGTAAGAAGATCAAGGGAACCTACACAAAAGGTGAAAAGGTATACTTTTTTGAGTCAATAATTCCCTATGATGATCCAGAGCTGATGACAATGCTGATGAAGAACAAGGTGGAAATAAAAGGAGAAGAAGCAGACGAGAATTTCTTCTTGAAAGGTATAGTTAATTTTCTTCCATGGCTTATCTTTTTTGGTCTTATCTGGTTTCTCATGATACGGCAGATCCAGAATACAGGCAACAAGGCCATGTCTTTCGGAAAAAGCAAGGCAAAGCTGCAGTCTGAGACCAAGATCAAGGTTACTTTCGCGGATGTGGCAGGTGTGCAGGAAGCCAAGGAAGAATTGACAGAGGTTATTGATTTCCTGAAAGACCCCAAGAAATTCATCAATATCGGCGCCCGGATACCCAAGGGGGTGTTGTTGATGGGGACACCGGGTACGGGTAAAACCCTTCTTGCCCGGGCTATTGCCGGTGAAGCAGGCGTTCCGTTTTTTTCCATCAGTGGTTCTGATTTCGTTGAGATGTTCGTTGGTGTGGGTGCTTCACGGGTAAGAGACCTTTTTGAGCAGGGAAAACGAAACGCCCCGTGCATAATATTCATTGATGAGATCGATGCCGTTGGACGGCTGAGAGGTGCCGGACTTGGTGGTGGACACGATGAAAGGGAACAGACACTGAACCAGTTGCTTGTAGAGATGGACGGTTTTGAAACCAACGAGGGTGTTATAATAGTGGCTGCCACCAACAGGCCTGATGTGCTTGACCCGGCACTGTTGCGACCCGGTCGTTTTGACCGGCAGGTTGTGGTTGATGTGCCTGATATCAAGGGAAGGGAAAAAATACTCGCGGTTCACAGCAGGAAGATTCCCCTGTCAAGGGAGGTTGATCTGAAAGTGATTGCCCGTGGCACGCCCGGTTTTACCGGCGCAGACCTGGCCAACCTGGTTAACGAAGGTGCTCTTCTTGCCGCAAGGAGAAACAAGAAGAGGGTGGGCATGGCCGAGATGGAGGATGCCAAGGACAAGGTTCTTATGGGGCCCGAACGTCGATCAGTGCTCATATCTGATGACGAGAAGCAGATTATCGCATATCACGAATCAGGCCATGCAATAGTTGGGTACATGATGGGTAATGATCCTGTCCACAAAATAACCGTAATACCAAGGGGCAGGGCCCTGGGAATGACAATGCATTTACCTAAAGAAGAAAAACATTTGCACAACAGAACATACTGGAAGAATCAACTGGCCAGTTTATACGGGGGACATGCAGCCGAAGAGATTAAATTCAATGATATTACAACCGGCGCAAGCAATGATATTGAGCGTGCGACAGATATAGCCCACCGAATGGTATGCGAATGGGGAATGAGCGAGAAGATGGGTGCCCTGGCGTTCGGCAAGAAAAACGAACAGATATTTCTGGGCAGGGAAATAAATCAGCACAGGGATTACAGCGAAACAACTGCTCAGAAGATTGACGAAGAGGTGAAAGAAATAATCCAGGAAGCCAGGGATAAAGCTATTAGTATTATAAGGGAAAAGAGTGATGTATTTGAAAAACTGGCAACCAACCTTATAGAAAGAGAAACACTGAATGCTGAAGAAATTCAGCTTATAATGAATGGTGAGGAATTGCCACCTTTACTGGATAACGGTGATGATAAAACCGGAGAAGCAGGTAATGATACATCAAAGAAATCAGATCCGGATAAGGCTGCAGATAGTTCAAAAGATGTTGGTTCAAGTGAAGACGCTGGAAATGAGGACGAAGCGGAATCGTTGCAATCCTGAGATTCCAATGGTTAGGTTATAATGATTGACGACGATCTTGACAAATTACTTTCGGATATTGACGAGCAGAATGAATATTCAAGTTCACGTGAAGCCACAAGGGAGTTTCAACAGAAGCAGGCACGCAGGCATGATAATGTCGTTCTCCCAGAAGAAGACGGCACTGATCAGAAAGAATCCTTTTTAAAGAGAATTGAAAGGATTGATTATGGTAATGCTTCTGAATTTCACGATAAGGGGATTACGGGGGCAATACGGTATCACATCGACCAGTGTAACAGGTTCAAGGATGCCATCACCTATTTCGATGCACCTGAGGGTCTCCAGTCAGTACTACGGAAATACAATTATACCTTTGTTCGTTATCTTGAAAATATCGAACGTTATTTTGACAAGTATGTTATTGAGCTAAACAGGGACAATCTCCGAAAAAAGGCGCAAAAGGATTTCCCTCTGATGTTTGAGGGATATGAAGAAGAGAATAAGATTAATTTTCTACTTATTAAAGAATTGTTTGTGAATCTTCGAAACTATAACACATTGGTTAAGCATGAATGGATTGAACTTGGAAAAAGTATCGGTGTAATCAATTTTGCTGATGGCGGCAAAGCACTTTTTCAGCAGCTGGATAATATTGTAGCCGAAAGCACTGGATATTGCAAACAGACTGATATTTTTCTTCACGCGGTAGCTGCTATTCTTTCGCTGCCCGTGGATGATTTTGATGTACTTGAAAGAGACATGAACAACCGGTTGGTATACCATGATTATTTTGATTACAGCCTGGAGAACATGTATTCTTTTGTTCCGGAAGTAAGAGAAAGTATTAATAAGCAGGGACAGGTAGAGGAGTATAGAAAGGAGCGTTCACAGGCTCAAGAATCAGAAAAATTAGAAGAGAAACTGTCAGAGCCCGGTACCAGCCAGGAAGAGCAGCAGCACAATGCTGATGCTGATAATGATGTACAAGATGATTTCTCTGAACCTGGCGTGGAAACGTATACAGGGTCATCGGCTGTCAATTTTACCGTGAAAGGTACACGTCACTGGAATACTCGTGAACCTTATATTATACAAATTGACCCGGAAAAACTTGGTGATGATTACAGGCAGATGAAAGATGCGTTTTATTTTACCATGTCACCTCTTTCAGACGACGCGTTAAAAGGTGAGATACGGCGCAATTTGGTGAAATATAAAAGTGGTAGTAATACAGATGTTTTGCCCGGTTACGAGGAATTCCTTTCGAGAAAAATATCATCCCTGTTTAATGAAATTATGGATGAGTTTAATATATCTAAAGAGAATCAAAGTCTTTTTTTCTATCACCTGGGTCCTGCAACTGTGTACAACATTTTATTGGCAGAATTTAAAAACAATGGGTATGGATCATGTTTCAAGTACGAGGAAGGCAACAGGATAAAGAGATTTCTACCCACAGAATTCATTAAGGAAAATGTATTGCGATGGTTCGAAAACAATATCAACAGCCTTGATCTGCAGTTTGACAGTATAAATAATTTTGACTCAATGAGAAAGATGGTAACAAGAAAATATTATTCTGAGATAGACCAGTTCAACAAACGAGTGGACGAGGTTATACGACGTATGGATCAGGATGCTCAAAAAAAGATAGATCGAAAAAAGTTTATCAAGCAAAAGGCACCATTGCGGTTCTCGTTGATGCAGATGATAATTTATAACCGTTTTGTAGAGAAAACCGCGTTTAAATAATTCACTCCTGAAAGATCGCGTATAAAGACTCATAAGGAAATACATTACATGATACAAGTAAAAAAATACAAGGGTGATGAAAATTTTCAAACACTGTTGGAAGAAAACGGTTGCAGAAAATCAATAGACTTTGCCAAGGCTGCCATACTTGGCGCGCAGACATCACCAGCGGCTTTCACAATAGATAATGTAATGCTTGAATTATTCGATGATGCCGAAATACCCCATGCAGACAATGAAGCCTGGATACAGCTTGAGGCACTGTGGTATCAGATGTATGCTGTCCAAAGATTTCCTGATTGCCCTCATATAAAACCGCAATTTACTGAAAAAACGCGTGATAATTATGTACAGTATGTTCAGAACCAGGTTGAGGCTGGTGAAGAATACCTGAGATACCTGCATTTAGGAAATATTGATGACTTCAGGGATGATCCAAAAATAGACAAGGTATATAAAATATTCTCGGGTAATCTTCAGCTTTTACGGACACTGTGCAAAAGTATGAATGAAAAGTGGGATGACAATGAATTTGCCGATGATACATCATTTCTGGAAAAACTTGAAAAATTTGTAAGGGTTATGTGGGACACAAAGATAACTCTTAAGGAAAAATCAAAGCAGAAAAAACTGGAAAAAAACAGAAAAAAATCTATAATTGAAAAGATTGAAGATGAATTTGGTCATAAGCTGCAGCGTAATGATCCATGTCCCTGTGGTAGCGGAAAAAAATATAAGAACTGCTGTGGCAGCAACTAACAGGTTGTATTCTTACGATAAAATTGCAAGAATGTGTTTGGTTCGCAGTCCGTCAAGTATAGTGGCATACTTCTGATCACTTTTTAGGGATTCAAGTGCCAGGTGCAAATCCCCTGCTTTTGCAACATGTAATGCTGCTTCCTGGCGTGCCATGGCAATAAGATCAAAATCATTTACCACGTCTGCGAATTCAAAACTGCTTATATAACCATGTTGTCTTGTTCCAGTAAATTCGCCTGCTCCCCGGATTTTAAGGTCTTCTTCCGCGATAGCAAATCCGTCATCTGTTGAAGTGAGAATGTTGATACGGGTTTTACTTTCTTCCGGTAGATCATCAGGATATATGAGCACACAGAAAGATTGATGCGCACCCCTGCCAACCCGTCCGCGAAGCTGATGTAACTGTGACAGTCCGAATCGTTCAGCGTGATGGACTACCATGATGCTGGCATTGGGGATGTCAACACCTACTTCTATTACAGTTGTTGATACGAGCAGTTGAATATCCTTATTGTGAAAATCACGCATTATCTTTTCTTTTTCTTCTGCAGGCATTCTTCCATGAAGAAGGGCTATGTTTCTTGCGGGAAATATTTCTTTTTTTAGATGTTCATACGTGGCTTTCGCGGATTTCAAATCAACTTTTTCAGAATCTTCAATAAGAGGGAGAACATAGTAAACCTGCTGCCCCTTCGACATGTATTTCTCGAGTGAATTATATACTCCTTTCAGCCTGGATTCCGGAAATGACATGGTTTGTATGGTGAGCCTGTTTGCTGGTTTTTGCTTGATTATGGAAATATCAAGATCACCATATAGTGTAAGAGAAAGAGATCTGGGAATAGGGGTTGCGGTCATTACCAGGAGATCAGGTGAAATACCCTTGGCACGTAACATGGCTCTCTGGTTCACACCGAAACGATGTTGTTCATCAATAATGATAAATCCAAGATTTTTAAAATCAACACCTTCCTGTATCAGCGCGTGTGTGCCAATAATAATATCAACATTGCCATCCCTGGAGGCGTTATATGTTCTCATTTTTTCAGGTGGGGATGTGCTGCCGGTGAGTAATTCGATTCTGATTTCGTCGGGTATGAGTTGACAAAAATTATTATAATGCTGAATTGCCAGAACCTCGGTAGGTGCCATAACCGCAACC
>JAGYNX010000090.1 GCA_018399855.1 Spirochaetota bacterium | reverse complement strand
AGAAGAAGCACCGCTGGCCCGAAAGATCGGTTCGGTGAACACGCTGCGCAACGATGAAGGCAGCATTCACGCTTTTAACACCGATGGAACCGGTATTACAGAAACCCTCAAAGAAAAGGGGGTGGACGTAAACGACCGCCTTGCACTGGTTCTGGGAAACGGCGGTTCCGCTCGCGCTGCCGCCTTCACCCTTGCAGAAGGTGGCGCTAAATTGCTTATCGCAGGAAGAAATATAAAACGTGTTCGCTCACTTGCAGATGACATAAACGCAGCAGGTGCCGACGTTAAGGCTTCTCTTATACCTGATCTTGATACTTCAACCATGCGACAGGTGGATATTATTATTAACACCACACCGGTGGGAATGCACCCGGACACTGAGAGCTCTCCCCTTCCCCCGGATTTAATTTTTCAGCATCATGTTGTTTTTGACATCGTGTACTCACCACGAATCACCCGTTTGCTGAACCTGGCGAAACAGAAAGGCTGTGTCACACTTACCGGTGATAACATGCTGCTGCACCAGGCATGCAGGCAATTTGCCATCTGGACTGGTAAAGAAGCACCGGTAGACGTCATGCGGCAAGCCCTGGAAGCAGGCATTCGGAAATAGATGGACAGAGTTTCTGAAATCCTCTCATCCCTGGTCAACAACGAATCAGTGAGCAGCGGCAAGTATAAGGGGTATGGTCTCTCGTCTATAAAAAAACTGCTGTCCCTTTCATGCAATCCACAATCACAGGGTACCTATGTACATATAGCAGGAACCAACGGCAAGGGGTCCACAGCATGGATGCTGGCTGCAATACTTGAAAAATGGGGATTATCAACCGGCCTGTATACATCACCCCACCTGCTAACCCTGAACGAACGGATCAGGATTGATACACAACCCATTCCACGCCATACCCTGGAAGGTTACCTTGATCAATTGAAATCATACCTGGATACCACCGAAATTTCACCTACCTGGTTTGACGCCATTACCTGGGCTGCCCTTTGTTATTTCCGAGACATGAATGTAGATATTGCCGTAATAGAAACAGGGCTCGGGGGGAGACTTGACTCAACAAACGTAATAACACCCGCAGTTACTATAATTACACAGGTATCCATGGATCATGTGGGGGTGTTGGGCAACACACTGAAAAAAATTGCTACTGAAAAAGCCGGCATTATGAAAAATGGTATCCCGGTAATATCATCACGTGGTAGCAGTGAGGTGTTACAGGTGATCACCAATCACGCATCTAAGACGGGGGCACCTTTATTACAGGAGGGAATCCATTTCGATGTCACGCCTGTTCGCTCCACCACGGATGGCATCATTTTTAATTATACCTGTGATTCATCTTTAACCGGAAGTATTGACATTCCTGATATCTTTCTCCCTGTTAACTGCCATGTACAGGCGCGGAACGCTGGCTTTGCCATTACTGCCGCGTGCATCCTTGATAGAACCGCTAAAAACTACCCTGAACAGGATGTTCGGATGGCGTTGAAGTCCATTTCTATTCCAGGCCGCTTTGAAAAACTGCGGGATGATCCCCCGGTAATATTTGATCCAGCTCATAATCCAGAGGCTGTTACAGAAGTACTGCAAAGCATTTTTGCAGGCTTAACAGGTTATTCCATTTCTGTAGTGCTCAGCCTGATGAATGACAAGGATTATACCCATATTCTGTCAATAGTAAAAGATTTTAATTTTTCAAACATTTTCTACCATATTCTGGATGATCATCGATGTTACCAGCCTTCAACCGCAGACGAGAAAAAGTTGCATGGTATGACAATTACGCATACACAAGATGAACTTTTTCGATCACTGGAATCGATTCGGAAAACCGGTACTGTAATTCTTTTCATGGGAAGTTTCAGGTTGTATAAAACTGCAAAAGAATTCGCTACAATGAAGTAGATGATGTATAAAATTAAAACCGTGAATTACGCGTTATGAAGAATTATGGTTGATAATTTATGCTCTGCAGATAATAATTGAACATATTCAATATTTTAGTTTCAAGAGTCATATAGAATGTCAAATAAAGCTCTACCAGGTGTAATACGTTCAATTCATACCACCATCAAGGATTTTTCCAGTGGCAGCATCGACATGGAAGAAGCCAAAACGCTTTATAATGATTATCTAAAAAAAATCGATAACGCGTCTCATGTGGAAAAATCTGATACCCACAACGGGCTTTTTCATTCATCCAGAAATCTATGTTATTTGCATAACGTGGAAAACTTTTCCCTTCTTTCTACCGTATATATTTTAACCGCAAAAAGTATTGACGTGGTTTACACGTGTGGCAATTCATCACTGCAAAGCAGGCTAAATGATTATATCGAGAATAACAAGACTGAAATATCTTTCGCCGCAACAGCTGAAATGAAACTGCTGGATAGTACCGATAAAAAAGTTGATGGTAACACGCTATTCCTGGTGCCGATTGCCATCAACAGCCGTTTCATAATATTATTCGCCTCCGCATCATCATCCAGCTATTTTTCCGTAAATGTCTTTTTGCAGTTCGCGGGTTATAATAGAAAATTTCTTTCCCTGTTACTGGACAATAATCAGCCAATTCTCTTTGACTTCAGTTATCGTCTCAGTCATTACATAAGGGAAAAGCTTCTCGAACTGGTGCAAAAAGAAGAAATAACAGTACGACTTTTTCTTTTTTCAACGCTGCATAAAACCTTTGATCACATGGGTGTACATTCAATTATTGAGATCTCGAGAACCATCAAAAAAAAGATAGAAGAACACTTTACATCTCAATGCCAGCCAATTTCCCTTAATGAATATCTTGTAATTCTTCCCGCACAGGAAAGTGATTTCAAGCAGCCACGACATATAATTGATTTTGTATACAATAATATCAATATACCTTACAAGCTGCACACCGTTACATTACATAACGAGGATGATGTGTATACCTTCTGGAGCAGAATATACAGCGACCAGAGCCTGCTGCATACCAAATCATTATGAGATCTAAACAGGTTGTCATCATAGGATCAAGTGACGCATCTGCTCATCTTGATACGGCAATGAGCATAGGTCATTTTGTAGCTGATAATAAATGGGTACTCATATCGGGGGGTAGAACCGGAATTATGGAAGCCGCATCCCGTGGAGCATCTGAAGCAGGTGGTACCGTTGTGGGTATAACCCCATCACAGCAATTTGACGAAGCTAATCCATATTGTACAATCGTTATACCAAGCGGAATTGGTTTCGCCAGGAACAGCATAAATGTATTGTCAGGTGATGTTATAGTTTCCATAGGGGGAAAATCAGGCACGTTATCAGAACTGGCCTACGCATGGCAGTACGGCAAACCGGTTATATGCTGTTCATTCACCGGCGGGTGGAGCAGCGAAATTCTTCAGCAGCCGGTTGATGATAGAAAATCGGGTACTTTTTATGACGCGAAAAATCTTGACGATGTATATAGCATCCTGCTTAATCTTCTTACTTAATGATTAAGTGCTGAAAGTGAATATTACACGTTGAAATGCGAAGCGTAGATGTCCACTGATCCCCTGTCAGCAACCCGTATTACTCCATTTTCGATTTCTGCAATATTATTTTTTTGAAAAAAGTTCATACCCCTGGAAACAATACGTCTTGCGGTAAACCGGCATCCCCGTATATTACTGGCCAGCAATTCGGAAACCTCTTTCCTGGCCTCTTTGACGGGTAGAGTATAATTTCTGTCTTGTAACACATATGCCAGTATATGATGCTCGTACAATGAAAGATTTTCCAGGCGACGCACAGCAACCAGGTGTTTCATGTCATTCAACGGATGTTCAGCATGTGAGAAATCAGAAAGGTTCAGTGGTGGGGCGAGATACACCCTGGCCTGGTTTGCAAGCACCTCAGCTGTTATGGGAACATCATGTCCTTCATGAGTATGCTTTGCCCTGTCCATGTAGAATGTAATGGACACTGGCACAACGGCAATTTCTTCAGTTGTGGACTGTATTAATCCCATCATATGTTCCATTAGCGCACCGTCACCGGTTGAATCATTTTTACCTGAATGTATATAGCACACTGAAACACCATGCTCAACCATGGTACACAAATATTGAAATACTACCTCCCTGTACACCGGAGATGCCAGTTTATCAGGGCATACCATGTACATTCCTGATTTCCTCAGCATATATTTTAAGAATTTTGAGCGCACACCACGTTCATCCATAAATACCCGCGGCCTTGGCAGGCCGGGATATCTTGATATTCCCATCATCATATACAGGGCATTATATCCATAAGTACCTTCAAGGCTATACACAATAGTACTGCTTCTGCCCACCCTTGAGACACTATCAATTTCTCCCTCAACCAGCACGGGTTTCACAGGTATTCTTTCTTTCGACCTGATTTTAACATATACGGCATACCAGCGAAGTAGAGAATTCATGATCTTGTATATTAAAGAAGAATGTCTGTCACACATATTATGATAATGCATTTTTACTATTTTTGTTAACTGATCCTGGTAATTTTTATCTGATATTTCAGCATACAGGTCGGCAGTGTTATCGGAACGGGAAATGTCAACACACGAATTATCCATGAGACGGGCCATAAATTCAGCAGATGATATAATATTTTCACGATATTCAGGGTTATTCAGATGGGAAATGGTTCGTTCAACAACCACGTTTTCAAAGAGATTAGCACTGGCCTGTTCCATTCCTTTCTTTTTCTCACGTGTCTGAATTTTTATCCGACCATACAGATCATCAAATTTAGCAGGATTTTTAACAGTTTCAACCAGTAGCTGAGCATCCCTTTTATTCAGAAGTACCTCGTATAGAGCCCGGTATACCGGTATCTTGATTGATTTTGCTTCGGCCAGCTCGATAATAGGTTCTATGGCATATGCTCCCTCGGCTAGATAATTCAGCCGCTGGCTCATCTTTTCAATCACATGCTCCGGTTTGAATCTCATTACCAGCCTGTCATAAAACCGTATACTTGATCCCCGACGCTGAATCTGCAACGAAATGTCTTTACCAAATCGACGGTTTCGGCTGTGTTTGCTTAACGCAGTAGCAACCATATCACCAAGGCCGGCGATGCCCAGTATAGTTTCATCCCTGGCGCCAAGCTCTTTCCCAAGTACAAGCATTTCCTGCAATGCCTCGGAAATCAGAGAACCGGATATGTTGTCACCACACGCGGGCAGCATGCTGAGCATACCTGCCGCGATTGCAGCCGGGTTTTTCAGCGTACTTCCAAGGTCAACACCGATAACGTCATCGGTTGTCCTGCATTCCAGGTAAGACGATTGTAACAGCCTTGAAAATTCTCTACTTGCTTTTTGCGAGTGACTTGCCACATTCAACGTAGTGTTATATCTATTTGAAACTTCTTCGGCATGACTTGGACCGCAAATCGCCGTCAATCCTTGGACTGCCGAGGGGATAACCTTCTCTATAGTTTGTGAAATGGTAAGAATATCATTGTTCACACGACAAAAACCTTTTGACAGGTAACCAAGATAAGCATCGTCCGGGAGGTATTTTTTTAACTTCTGTGAGAATTCATACACAACCCTTGACGGGGTGGCTATAATAATAGCGTAACTTCCCTGCAAAGCTTCACGCTGACTGGACACTGCTACGATATTTGAAGGAAGTGTTACCTGTGGAAGAAACATTGCATTAACATGCCGTTCATTGATAGACTTTACGACTTCTTTCTCCCTGGCCCACATGACAACCCTGAGTTCAGGATGGTTTTCAGCAATAACTCTTGCAACAGCTGTACCCCACGAACCCGCACCGATAATGGCTACTTTCGTGTAATCAGGTGACCTTGATGTAATTACCGATGGTTCCGGCACATTCATACAATATCCTTATTTCTGCCTTCAGTTATTGTAATAGTATACTTTCATGTAGATAGTATAAATATATAGAGGGAGTATTACAACTCCCTCTATAGCAGATGGCATTTTACTTCCTGGTATTACATGTAGTCAAGGTAATCTTTCAATTTTCGTGACCTGGTAGGGTGCCGCAACCTTCGCAATGCCTTTGCCTCAATCTGCCTGATCCGCTCTCTTGTCACCTTGAACACGTACCCCACTTCTTCCAGCGTATGGGAATACCCGTCATCAAGTCCGAATCGCATCCTGATAACTTTCTGCTCACGTGCAGGCAGTGTATTTAATACCGAGTTTATCTGTTCAGACAATAGTCTGTAAGCTGCTGTATTAACCGGTGAATCAACTTCCTTATCCTCGATAAAATCACCCAGGAGTGAGTCTTCCTCTTCTCCAACAGGTGTTTCAAGTGAGATAGGTTCACGGGCAACGTTCTTAACCCCTTTTACTTTACTTATCGCCCATCCCAGCCTGTCTGCAAGCTCTTCTGGAAGGGGTTCCCTGCCCAATTCCTGCTGGAACAGGCGGGTCTCACGCATAACCTTATTTATCTGTTCTATCATGTGAACCGGAACGCGAATAGTGCGTGCCTGGTCAGATATTGCCCGGGTAATAGCCTGTCGTATCCACCAGGTGGCGTAGGTGGAAAACTTGTATCCTTTTCTGTATTCAAACTTATCGACCGCCTTTATAAGGCCAATATTTCCTTCCTGTATGAGATCAAAGAAATGCATCCCCCTGTTCGCATACTTTTTGGCAATGGACACGACAAGCCTGAGGTTCGCGTTAATAAGTTCTTTTTTTGCAAGCGCGATCTTTCTCTGGCCCAGGTCTATTTGCTTGCCCCATTCAAGAATTGTATCAATGGTAGAACCAGCCTCCTGTTCAATTCTGCGGATCTTCCGTTCATTATTACGAATATCCTTTACAAGTTCAAGCAGCATGTCTTTTTTCGAAAAGCCAAGCTCATCAAGTATTTTCTTGCGATCTTCATTTTTTTCAACTTTTCGTGCCAGTTGTTTCAGTTCTTTTATATTTCTTAAATGAACCTCTTCAACATTATCGAAGAAACACTGGGTTTCTTTTACACGGGCCACCATGGACTGTATCTTGGACGCCAGCTTATTAATCTCGTTTTCATGGATACATATATCCACAACCGCCTGGTAAATAAGTTTTCGTGATTCCTCAATTGCATCATTAAATTCTTTTGCCTTTTTAGACTCTTCACTGAGTTTCTTGATCTTATTCTGCATCTGCAGAATCTTTTTATCTTCTGCAATTATAACATTCATGTGGGTGTCATACCGGTTTTCAAGGTCTTTCATATCAAATGATGAAAAATAGTATAACTTATTAACTTTGAGAACTTCGGTAAGCTTAATTTTTCCCGATTTCACTTTTGAATAATTCTTGATGAGATCGTTAATAAGAAGACTTGAATTCAACACCGCGTCTTCAATAAGATTTTCTCCATATTCAATTCTCTTGGCGAGATCTACCTCCTGCTCTCCGGATAGTAGCGAAACCTTGCCAATTTCTTTTAAATACAGGCGTATTGGATCATCCGAATTGGACGCGCTGGTTGCTGCCTTTTTGGCCTGTGCCACTGCCTTGGCAGTCTTTTTTGTTGTAGCTGTAACTTCAGGTTTCTTTGATGATTCTTCAACTACTTCTATTCCCAGTTGATTGAGCATAATAAAGATATC
>JAGYNX010000009.1 GCA_018399855.1 Spirochaetota bacterium | reverse complement strand
AAATAAGAATGCTTCCTGGTATTACAATAAGGGTGCCAGAGAGGCGGTGAAAGGGAACCTGGAAGAGGCAATCAGGTTTTTTGAAAAATCACTGGTAAGAAATTCGTATTACACGCTGGCACATTACGGGATTGGTAAAGCATATCTATACACCGGAAATATTAATGAAGCAATTACCCATCTACAAAAAGCTGCAGATTTTGACAGGCTTTTCGCTCCTTCCTTTTTTTATCTCGGCATGGGATACCTTTTGGATAAAAGATATAATGCTGCAGTTAAGGCTTTCAAGAATGCGATAACATTGGACCCTTCAATGGTTGAGGCATTGTATAATATTGGTGTGGCTTATGATGAAACAGGTAGAAGTATCAAGGCACAAATCTATTATGAAAAATATCTATATGAGCTTGAGAAGAAAGATTCGAACATTCTTTTTTAACTACTTAATATCTTTCTCATCATCGATAAGTGAAAAATACTGCAGAACTCCTGAAACTTTAAAAAGTGCTTTTATTGATGGATTAACATGAAGAAAATAAAGAGAGGTTTCTTTTTCTTTAAGATCATTTTGTATCTTAATAAATGTGCCAAGGGTAAAACTGTTTATGTAGGTAACTTTTTCCAGGTTGATTACTACATCCTTTTCAGTTGAGATATTGTCATTGATGAATGCTTCGAGTTCTTCAGCGTTTTCCCTGTTAATATCTTCATTAATGTCAAAGATTAGACTTTTTTTCTTTTCCCTCAGTTGTATATTCATGAACCGCTCCTGTGATACCTGTGATAATAAATATGGTGAGCGTGAATACGCTCACCATATAAAATATTAGTTTCATATACTGGTTTAGTCAACTGTCTTGATCGTAGTTTCAGGAGGTATAACATCAACATACACAGAAAGTAGTGTAACATCTGATGTGTTTCCAACCTTGTCAACAGACTTGGCTTCGATCAGGTGTTCACCATTTTTGGAAAACTGGATTGGTGCTGTGTATTTTACAAAGTTACCCTTTCCATCAAGCCTGACTAAAAGATCGGCAACACCTGATTCGGTGTCATTTGCAGTTACTTCATATGTGTAATCTACGGAAGCAACTTTTTTGCCGTCTTTGTCTATGAATTCTTTATCAGCCTTGATCTCAACAACTGGTGCGGTATTGTCAACGTAAATGGCAACCGAATCGCCTTCCAGTTCCTGCAGGTTACCGTTATCGTCCAATACTTTTAGTGAATATTTTTCAGTAGTATTGAGTACGTTGTCCTTTGCTTTTACCTTTAATGATAAGTCGCCGGTTGAGTTAAATGCGAATGGAGCCACATACTCGTTGTAGGTGTTCCCATCTAATGAATATTCAACCTGTTTTACACCTGCAGCATTATCTTTGGCGTCAACGGAAAAAGAAAACGCCTGTGATGCGTAATACTTTTCGCCTGATTTCACAACAGGCTGTGATGCGGTGACTGATACTTCTGGTGCGGTGTTGTCAACCACAACCTTGAAGTATTTCATGTCTTCCCTGTTGCCAACACGGTCAACACCGTAATAACTGATGTTATGCTTGCCTTCTTCTGTGAGTCGGAATGGAGATTCGTAGACCATCTCTTCATCACCATTAATCTTATACATAACCTTGTCAGCAAGAAGATTGTCCTTTACAGAAAGTTCAAACATGACCTTGGAATTAACATAATGATTTAGTCCATCAAAATGCGAAGCTGCTTTTTCAGCATCGGTTGCAATAACTTCTTCTTTTGTGAGCTCTTCTGATTCAGGACTTTCTGTATCAGGAATTACGGCTGCGTCCTCCATCGTTTCTTCTGTTTCTGCAGGCTCTTCCTGTGAAAATGATACAGTGGAAAAAGCCAGTGCAATGAAACAACAAAGAGAAAGAATAAAAATTCTCTTTAACATATATAACCTCCGGGGTTTATTTAATTTTATTGCGGATTCTGTGTGGGAACAGAAATGCACACATTGGTATTTAACTTATATTACTAAACAAGGCAGCGTTTTGTCAATTCGATTTTTCTGTACTTCTACGCAATAGAGATTATTTTTCCAGATAGATGTCAGCATAATTTTCAAACATGCGTACTATTTCTTTGTAATGATATTTCGACCCGGGATATGAAGCATTATCCTCGATTCTGAAGGTATTGGAGAATTCTTTATCAGTAACTGAAACAAGGTAATACGGGTTCTTTGAACCAGGTTGGTAATAATCGGTGAGACGCCATATTCCTTTTTTATTCATATTCTTAATGAAATCAATGTATTCCTCACGGGATAGTGATGCCTTGCGTTTAAGATCAGGAATATTGCTGGAAGCGATATAATAGTTCTCATTTTCCCTGTATACCTCGATTGACCACTGGCTGTAATAAAATGGCAGGGGATGATAAGAGATAATGCACCTGTAGTCGGCAGCAGAGAGGATATCTGTAAGCAGAAGAATGATGACGCAGAAAAGGTACCTGGTTAGCCGCTGTGTGAGCATGAATATAGTTCCCGTAGTTTATCTGATGATATATGTGAATACGGAGACAGAAAGAAAAGGCTTAATGCCGTAACGATGATAGTATGATTGATGGTGCCCTCTGATACCATTTCAAGTGCTTCATGTTGAGAAACGGTAATAACATCGATATCCTCGGCAATGTCAAGCGACTGGTCAGCGATTTTCTTCGAATTCAGTGCAAGGTAAAAATATATGTGGTTTGACATGATGGCGGGATTGGCAGAAAGTTTTTTCATGAGGATCATTTCGCCTGCATGGTAACCTGTTTCTTCAAGTAATTCCCTTTGCGCGGATATTTCAGGCAATTCTCCATCATCCATAAGTCCAGCTACGGTTTCAATTGTTATCTCATCGGTACCCAGCCGATGCTGTTTTACGAGAACCAGCCTTTCATCGTGGGTAAGAACTACGATATTGATCCAGTCAGGATTGTTCAGAACATAGAAATCATGTGTTACATCTTTTTCAGGGTGATAGCAGCGCAGATCGTCGATGGAAAATATGCGCCTGTTAAAGAGTTCTCTGCGTTCCTGTATGTCCCATTTCTTCATTTTAAGCCCCGATAGATTCTTGTAATCAGGCGACAATACACCCTGAATAATGAGGGGTCAACAAATTAACGGTAAATAGTATTTGACCAACTCCTGGAGTATGCGTAAAGTATTGCCCATTATAAAGCCGGTGTTATACTAATGATATCTCTCGCGTGGTGTATTTAATGAAGAAAACAAGAATTATACCATCAGTTCTCCTGGCCGGGTATCTTTGCCTGCCAGCGTATACCATGCCTGGATTGCAGGTAGTGGCAAATTTCTCCACGTCAGTGAAAGATCAGACCCCGGAAGTGAAAAAAAATATAGCAATAGCCTGTGACAGGCTTGATGGCTTTGTATTGCAACCGGGATCGGTGCTCTCGTTTAATGGAATTGTTGGTGAAGGCTCCGCGGCCAACGGGTTCGCCAATGGGAACGTATTATACAGGGACGAGGTTGTACTTGAGCCGGGTGGAGGATTGTGCCAGGTCTCATCAACACTTTTTAATGCCATGCTTATGGCAGGGTGTGCCATCGTGGAGCGTCACAGGCATTATCAGCCGGTCACTTATGTACCCCTGGGCCTGGATGCCACGATCAAGTATGGGAAGAAGGATCTGCGCATCAGGAATCCCCATGACCAGCCGCTGTATATCAGTGCAGTGATGAATAACAGCAGCCTTGCAATTACTATACGGGCCGCCAATCCCCTGAAATATACATACGAGCTTGTGACAGAAGAAGAGGATGTGCCCCTTCCTCTTGATTCAGATGACGCGATACGTCCCGGCATGTCAGTATACGTGTATAGAAACAAGATGAAAAACGGTAAAATTATTGAGTCTTTTCTCATGTACAAGGATTACTATCCGCCGGTTCGATTGCGATGATGCGTTCAGTTTCACAGGTATTGATTGTTGTTACGCTAATGGTGGTGACAATTGTTATTGTATGCCCCCCGGTGATGTCTCAGCCAGCTAATGACCTGGAAAGCTGGAGGACAATCAGGGGGTCAACGGAAGAGAAATGTTTGTTTCACTGGCTCAGGCAAAAGGGTGCCGGATACCTGCGGGGGCAGGGTGATAATGAACATTTTTTGTGCCCCCTTCCTGATTTTTATGGCAGGTTTGGGCTTTTTATTACACTGGTACATAATGGCAGGGTTAGGGGCTGTTACGGGGCCTTTCATCATGCAACTGATAAGGCTGAAATAGTTCTTGGTGATTATCTCAAAGGGGCATTGACACGGGACAATCGGTACAGGCCACTGGAGGCCCATGAGTTTGAAAAAAGCAGTATTATACTGACCGTGGCATCAGGTCTGTACCCGGTTGCTTCAATTGAAACTCTTGATATAAGCCGTTTCGGTATAAAAGCCCATTGCGGGGATGGCAGTATTCTTGTCATTGTCCCCTCAGAAATTAAAAGTATAGAGTATTTGAAAAAAGTACTTTTGCCATACGATGTTGTGCAGCTGTTCGCGTTCAGGTGTGTTACCTTCAGGGGAGAACCGTAACGCGCCATCAACCATATGAAGGAGTAAACAAATGAAGAAGGTTATTGTGTGTATAACTCTCATGCTGCTGGTGATTACGGGATGTACTACCACCGGGAAAAAGCACATGGAGGACGGAACAGTTGTGTATACCGGTCCTGACGATAAAAAACTGCAAAAAGAATACGTGGTGAAAGGACGGGTGCTGGATGCACACAACAAAGACGCGGTGGCAGGGGCCACGGTAGAGATGAAGAACGCCCAGATGGGGGTAGGCTACTACCTTGAAAAAACAGATAGGGGCGGCTATTTCACAATAGATGACTTTATACCGCAGGTACGATATATAATTGAAGTTGTAGCAGACGGCTACGTTACATATAAAACTACGGAAAAAGTGAAAGCCGGGAAGAGAACTATCTACTTACAGAAAGAAGGCATTCTCACTGGTGTAGTTCGGGGGGGGGACGGTAAACCGGTACAAGGGGTGCAGGTAAAGCTGCAGCAGACATCTTCAGGGTATGGACAGGGTAACAAGCCCTTTATACAGTCAACAGGAGATGATGGCAGTTACAGTTTTAACAAGCTTCCCGCGGGAAGGTATATGGCAACCTTCAGTAAACCGGGATATATTACCGAAACTGCCCGCATCAAGTATATTAAGAATGGTGAAACCTTCACCCTTCCCATGGTAGTATATGAACCGGCTTTAATATCCGGTACAATCGGCATTAAGGGAATAAACGCTCCTGCCATAAACGTGGACGTGCAGGCAGTTGGCAGGGTAACCTACTCGGCCAGTACCTTCCATGATGGAACATATGTACTTGAAGACCTGAAACCAGGAAATTACAAGCTGAGAATTCATCACCGGGGATTTGATACCATGGAAACCTCTTCCTTCAAGATAACTGAAGGTGAGAGAAAGAAAGATGTTAATTACGAGGTTACCCCGAAAGATCCTGCCTTAAGCGTCTACTCGTACAGGTATACCTTTGTGCCGGGTAATAAACTTTCATTTAACCTGCGCACGTTTCGCCTTGAATCGGTAAAAGTGCGGGTATACCAGGTGCCGCTGAATACATTTTTGCAGGGGCACGTTGATCCGGATACCATCAATCCGGCAAAAGAGAAATTCAAGGTGTTCACAGAATGGAGTGAACCCATTCACAATTTCAAACCCTACGAATGGCGTTACCAGTCACTGGAATTGAAAGACCAGCTTCCAACCGGCGGCTACTGCATCGAAGTTGAGGGTGCCGGTAAAATGATCAGCCGAAAGTTCTTCTCTGTTACCTCGGTGGGTGTGGTGGCGAAGCGATCGCAATATTCCATGTTTACCTATGTGACCCATCTTGCTGAAAATAAACCCATCAAGGGTGCATCGGTGGTGGTATTTGACTCAACTCCCGACAAGAAGCAGTACAGGTATTCTACACATCCCTACAAGCCCCCCAAGCGGATAGAAGACCTGCCTGTAAAGATATTAAAGAAGGGGAAGACCGACAGCAACGGTGTATTTACCTACAGGATGAAATCAAGGAAGCATTATACCGTGCTGGTTATAGGAGAAGACGGCAGCTACGCCCTGTGCAGCACAGGATCTCCATCGGCCTTTGACCGTGAGAAGAACAAGTATTTCATCTATACCGACAGGCCGGTATACAGGGCGGGTGACACGGTGTTTTACAAGGTGGTTGGCAAGGAAAGACAGCGTAGATTTATGCCGTTAAACGGGCAGAAGCTGCATTACAGGATAATCAACAGGGATTTTAACAGTACGGTGGAAGAGGGCCAGCTCACCCTTGACCAGTGGGGAACCTTTCATGGTAAGATAGCCATGGCAGCAGATGCAAGGCTGGGTGAATATGATATTCGGGTTGGTCCTACGAAGAAAAACCTGTATGCTGCCGGGCGTTACTACATGGAGCAATACCGGAAACCGGAATTTAAAATAGACATTACCCCATCAAAACCCTACTTCACCAACGGTGATACCGTTGAATTTAAGGTTGAGACGAAATACTTTTTTGGTGCCCCGCTTAAGAATGGGCTGGTGCGGTATCGTTTTTATGAAATCAGGATGCGTGATACCGATACCACCTACTGGTGGGAAGAGGATTATCCTTCACGTGAATCATACAACCGTATACGCCTGGAAGGTGAGAAATATCTAAACGATGAAGGGGTGGCCGTATTGCGCTTTGACAGCGGAAACTACCCCTATGATCGGAAGATCACCCTCGAGGCAACCGTGATGGACAAGTCTAATATAAGTATCACTTCGAGCAACTCGGTAAAGGTTGGCCGTGGGGAATATTATATCAAGATAAACCCTGATCAGAATTTTTACGCGGATAATGAGAAAAAGGAAATTGAGATTCAAACCCTGTCCCATACGGGAGACGCCATTCGTGCCGGGGTAAACCTGGATCTTTACCGTTACGTGTGGAAACCCCTGCAGCGTGTATATGTGCATGAAAAGCGCCCTCTGTTTTCAAAGAAGATCACCACTGACAAAAAAGGCCGGGCGACGGTAGAACTGCCTAAAAAGTTTTCATATTACGGCGAGTTTGACCTGGTTGCTGAAAGTACCGACCGTTATAACAACAAGATCAATGCCAACAGGATCATCTGGATATACAGCAGGCAGGGTGGAGAGATAAAGTCAAAGTTGAAGAACCTTGAACTTACGGTAGACAAGACAAGCTTGAAAGAACCCGGTAAGATCACCTGCCTGGTGAAAAGCAGGTTCACCGACTCTTACGTGTGCCTGACGCTTGAGGGACGTGACGTGTATCACTCAAAGGTGGTGCGAATGAAAGGGAATATCACACCGGTGACATTTGAGGTGAAACCTGGATACGCACCAAACTTCTACCTTACCGCAACCATGCAGCGAAAGCGGGCCCTGTATACCAGCAGGGTTGATATTGAACTTCCGGTTGCCGAGACCGGTCTTTCCATCAAGATGAAAAACGATAAAAAAGTATATAAGCCAGGAGAAAAGGCAACAGTACATATCAAGGTAACAGATAAGAAAGGGAAACCCCTTGAAGCCGACCTGTCCCTTGCCGCTGTTGACGAAGCTATATACCAGATACGGCCTGATCACACGCCGAAAATGCAAAATTTCTTCTATACAAAGATATCAAACTGGGTGTTGACAAGCTACTCCTATCCCATACACATCCTTGCCGGAGCCGCTAAAGAGGGGAAGGTAAAGATCAGGGAGAAGTTTGAAGATACCGCCTTCTGGAAGGGAAAGATACGAACCGATGCCGCCGGCAAGGCTTCGGTCACCTTCACATTACCAGACAACCTTACCGTCTGGAGACTTACCGCCAGGGGGCATGATCGTGAGGGACGGGTTGGAGAAGACAAATCAGAATTCCAGGTAACACAAGACCTGATCGCCCGGATCGGACGTCCGCGGTTTGCCGTTGAAGGTGATACCATGGGTATCATCGGTATCGTTAACAGCAATACCAAGCGGGGCCTGAAAGAGGTGACCACCACCATGAAGATCAACGGGAAGAAGGCTGTGGCCGATAACCCGGTGAAGATCAGCCTGCCGGGATTCGGGTCTTCCAGGGAATATTATACAACCACTATTCCGGAGGATACACAAAAGCTCACCATGGAATATACCGCAATAGCGGACCCGTCAGCCAGCGACGCGCTGCGACTGCATGTGCCCGTAGAGCGGCGCGGAGTGCGCTACAAGCTGTACGGAACGGGAGACATGGCAAATAACAGCAAAATTGTTATACAGCCGTTGAAAGACAGCACTGATTTCGATTTCGTTCCCGAGTCGGTTACCATACAGGTGAATCCCTCACCGGTAATACAGATGCTTCGGGCCACAGAATTTCTTATGCAATATCCCTATGGCTGTATCGAGCAGACCATAAACAGGTTTCTGCCGGCAATGGCGGTGTACAGGCTTGCCGAGGGGCAGGGATACGGGGCATTGCTTTCAGCGAAATCCACAAAGGAACTGCATGCCAAGGTTGATTCGGGAATATCACGGCTGCAGCAGCTGCAGAACAGTGATGGTTCGTGGGGATGGTGGTATGGAGACCGGGGTAATGGCTTTGTAACCGGTTATGTGCTGAGTGGTTTTATGCTGGCCCAGAAGAACGGGTATGCCATAAGTAAAAATGCCATCGACAAGGGAGTTTCCGCCGTTGCCAGGATGCTGAAATACCGGCAGGTATCACATGACGCGATGGCCTACCTGTTGTACGTGTATGCCCTGCATGGAAAATGGGACCACAAGGCTTACCAGTATTGCATAGACAAGCTTGCAATGAACCCCTACCAGCTGGCATACATGGTGCGTGCCCTGGCAAAGGCTGATGGCATAAAAGAACTGAAAAGTGAAAGAAAACAGGAGCTCAGAGAGGATTTACAGAAGTTCCTGGCCACGTTAAAAGAGAAACAGGAACTTGACGGACGGGGGATCTACTGGCCAAGTGTTGGAACCCAGCAATGGGGATGGCCGGGGGGACGTGCTGAGATTACCGCACACGTGCTCTCAGCCCTCGTTGAAACGGGTGACACTACTTCACTGGTGTCAAGGGCGGTGCGTTCGCTGACCAAAAGAGGGAAGGGTGGTGCGTGGAACTCTACCAAGGAAACCGCCACGGTTATATTTGCCCTGGGCGACTATATTGACAGTATCGGTGCCGCACCGAAAACCAGCGGAAAGGTTGCCTTCACCCTTGACGGAAAGCAGCTGACCGAGTTTACTTATGATCTGGGTGGTGATGTTGACATGAAGAACTTTACCAGGACACTGCCCCTTGAAGGGGGAAGAACACTTCCCGATTTTACAGTGGAAGCCGCGGGAGATGCCGGTAAAGATCTCAGTTACGAGGTGGTGATCGACGGTACACTGAAATTCAAAGATGCCGGTGTGCTGTCACTCTTTAAATCCGAAAAACGAAGCGTGAATGCCCTGTCCAATGGAATACAGATTGCCCGTTCATTCTCTTACGTAACCAGGGTGAAGGACATCCATCATAACGAGTACCTTGTTCCACAGAATATCGATGATAAGAGAGAATTGAAGATAGGAGATGAACTGCTGGTAAAGGTGAGGTTCGTTGCCAGTGATGAATTTGAATACCTGGTACTTGAAGATTACCTTCCGGCTGGTTTTGAGGTGGTGGATAAAAACGCCTACGACGGCTATCAGCCGTACGTGAATGCCGAACGCTGGGATAACAGGATGGTGTTTTTCTTCAACAGCCTGGAGAAGGGAAAATACTACGAGATCGCCTATATAATCCGGGCAGAGCTGCCGGGCACCTTCAGTGTGAAACCATCCAGGATGGAGTGCATGTATGAACCAACCATACAGGGATGGGCGCCGCCGGGTTCCATCGAAATTGACAAGAAGGAATAATACCAGCAGCATTACCCGGGTACTTCTTCTGCTGTGTGTTCTTTCGCCGGCATCGGTTTTTGCCGGCGAAGAACGGGTGGGTATACAGGTGCTCTCGAAGCACTTTCGCGAAATGCGTGAAGAGGGCAGGGGGCAGGTGGTGTGTACCTTCCCGCCGGAGTGCAGGCTGCAGGTTGAGGGGGCAGGCAGCAGCATTCCCGTGCAGCGGCTGCAGCTGAGCTTTCACCGGGGCTGGCATGTGACCATGGATGATGTGCCGGTTGGCCTGCCGGTTCAATGCGAAATCGAAGCCCCGCCCGGTAGGCAGTCCTTTGCCCTGAAACTGGAAGGTGCAAAGAGAACCTATCCCCTGCCGCTATACCTGTCCCTTGATAAGAATGAAGATCCTGTTACCGTGGTATATGAAGACGCAACGCGATATGCCTCTGACAGCGCCCGTGCAGAATACGGCAACAGGCCGGCCATGCACCGTGAAGCACTGGCAGCCCTGGCCCACGTGATACTGGCCCGGTGCCGGTACATACAGGACAATCATCCCGGACATCCTTACCGTTTCTGCGATCTTACCCATTGCCAGGTCTACAGGGGGAGGACGGGGATGCCATCCCTCGTACACGAAGATAGATGGTATATAGATCACCAGCACCTGGCCGGCCCCCTGCTTTTTCATTCTCGTTGCGGCGGGCATACCATGGACATGGGTGTGTTTGGAGCGGAGGAAAGAGGTTTTCTGCCGGTGAATGATATTCTTTACAGAACCGGAATGGTGCTCTGTCATGCAGGTGATAACGGGTGGACACGGATGCTTTCACCGGTACAGGTGCGGGATATCATGGATGATGAGAAGCTTTCACGTCCCCCCCCTTCTGTTGAATATGATTCGGGGGTGCCGGTTGTTATGATGAAAGGGGATTCGGGCTCGTTGACCCTGGCGCCGGAAACTTTCAGGCTGAAGATAAACCGGGTAATGGGGTGGAACTTTCTTAAGAGCAATAATTACCGCCTTGAGATGGTATACGGTGATGACGGGCCCGCTTTGCGTTTTAGCGGCAGGGGGCTGGGGCATAACGTTGGCCTGTGCCAGCACGGGGCGCTTGCGTTGGCTGAAATGGGTTATTCGCGTTACGAGATACTCACGCATTATTACAGGGGGCTTTCCCTGAAAGCGGTAGAAGGGGAAATGGCGGGGTCGCCCAACCTGTCCTATATGATATTTGATATGCGCAGCGGGCGGGTAACGGGGCAGAGCCATCCGGCCATGGTAGAGCGGGTGGTGCCCCCGGGATCATTGTGGAAGATCATCATGGGGTTTTACCTTGTGATCCATCGGCCTGACCTTGTGGATGGATATCATTTTACCTGCGGGGCACGGGGAGATGCCCAATCCATTCTAAGCGACGGCTGCTGGAAGCCGGAAGGGCATGGGAGGATGAGCCTGTTCCCTGCACTGTCACATTCGTGCAACATGTATTTTGCATCCCTTGCGGGTGAGATTTCATTTGATGATTTTAACAGTTTTTACGCGGCGTTATGCCAAAGGCTTGGGCTTCTGCATGCATTCTCGGCGGTAAAGGGCAGGGCTGAATGGGCAAGGCGATGCGCCGGGCTTGATTTCCAGGTGAGCATGCGGTTGGGTGACCTGGTTAAGATAGCCATGCTGGTGAGCGGGGTGTCTACCAGTAATGACGGGGTGAACCGGCTTCGTGAGGAGATTGACAGGGAAGGTCTTGTGAGGATACGACGGGCACTTGCGGCCACCTTCACCGAAGGTACCGCGGCGCTGCCGGTGCATCCTGCAGGGCCGGAGTGTAACTGGAAGGACCCCGTTGGGTTGACCAGTGACATGCAGCAGCAGCCTGTTGATGCAGGCCTGTGGGGGAAAACTTCAACCGTAATCGACGGTACCAACCTTCCGCTTGGATACGGCATGTTTCTGGGTGGAAAGGATGAGAGGGGGATCATCGTGATTCTACGGAAGGGGAATGGTCACCTGGCGGCGCAGTGGGGACGGCTGATCCTTACTGACAGGCTGGGTGAATGAGTTTTTTTTAACAAGCCCCCTAAATCCCCCCGAGGGGGACTTGAGTACTTGATGTATGGATGTGCATAACGTATCATGGGCAGTTAATAGATACATGGAAAATTTATTATAAAGCTTGCAGGTAAACCCGGGTTAAATTAAATAAAAGTTCACTATTAGATTAAAGACAAAAAGTCCCCCTATCGTGGGGGGATTTAGGGGGCCCGTTGAGCAGTAAGTGACTATGATGCGAATTTACAGGTATACCAAAAAACTTGTGGTGAAGTTATGAAAAAGATACTGCATTCTATATTCTTCCTTATAATACTAATTATACCCTGCATTGGTGATGCGGCATTCATGTTCCATCCTGAGCTGGACTGGAAGTCTATCAGGACGGAGCATTTCTGGATACACTATCACCAGGGACTTGAGGATCATGCCCGGCGGCTGGCTCCCCTCGCTGAGAAGGTGCACCGGCAGCTGGTGCAGGCCACCGGGTGGGAGCCTTACTGGCGTACCGACGTAGTGCTGGTTGACAACACCGATCAGCCCAACGGGTTTACCATACCGGTGCCCTACAACCGGGTGCAGCTTTTTATTGTCCGTCCCGAAGCTGACAGTTCTATTGGTAATTATGATGACTGGATGGAGCTGGTGTTCATCCACGAGTACAGCCACGTGTTCAATCTTGATATTATTGACGGTATTCCCGAAGCCACAAGATATACCCTGGGGCGGGTGTGCTTTCCCAACATGTTCCTTCCCATGTGGAACCTTGAAGGGTACCCGGTGTGGCGTGAATCCCTTGAGTATCCATACGGGAGGGTGAACAGCAATTATACTGACATGGTGATGCGGACTGAAATTGAAGAGAACTCACTGAAGTCAATAAACCTGGCGTCGTATTTCCCCAGGGAATGGCCTTCGGGGATGGTGCCCTACCTGTACGGGGGACTTTTCGTGGACTACCTGCAGGAGACCCAGGAGGAAGGACGGTTCGAAGAGGTGTTCAGGGAGAACGCCGACAACGTGCTTCCCTGGCTGGTACAGAAAAACGCCCGTGACGTGTACGGCAGGTCGTTTTACGCCCTGTGGGAACAATGGCAGCAGGAGGCGGTACGGTGGTACACCAGGCAGGCAGACCAGATCAGGGAGAAGGGGGTGACGGAACCCAGGGTGCTGACCGAAAGCGGGTATTTTACCACCATGCCCCGTTTCAGCAGCGACGGGGAAAGTCTCTACTATACAAGGATGACCAACTACAACATTCCCGCCCTGATACGCGTTTCGCTGAAATCGGGAGAAAAAGAGAAGCTGGCAAGCGTGCACATGCCCTCATGGCTCAGCGTGACGGGGAACGACAGGCTGCTGCTGGCCGACCTGGAATACTATAAAACCTACTACATGTACAACGACGTGTTCACGTATCACGACGGCTATGACCGCAAAACCTGCGGCATGCGGGTCCAGTCTGTAGACCCTTTCCACGACGGCACAATGGCATGCGTGCGGATTGAGGACGACCGCTACAGCCTGCTGGTGCTTGAAAAGGACTACTCGGTTTCGCGGGTGCTCATTGAGAAAACCCCCCTGCATATCTCGGGGGTGCGGGTGTCCCCCGGCGGGAAGACGATAGTGTTCTCGGCCAGGGACGCAAAGGGGTACAGCCATATCTTCCTTTATACTATGCAGAATAACACCATACGGCAGCTGACAGGGGGGACGTACATCTGCATGCATGCTGACTGGTACCCGGATGGTTCGAAGGTGGTCTTCGTGTCTGACCGTGACGGGGTGTACAATCTTTACAATATTGATCTGAACTCCGGGCAGGTGCAGAGGCTCACCAGCGTAATTGGCGGGGTGTTCTGGCCGGACGTGTCCCCGGATGGGTCACGTATCGCCGTTGCCTCATACGGTAAGAACGGGTTCAACGTGGGTATAATTCCACATCCGGCTGACGGTGAAGTGGTGGGTATCACCCGTCCTGAACCGGCCGACGGGTATTTCAGAACAGCCGCGTTATACGATGACCAGGACAGGTTTGGCGGCAAGTCCGACGGTTACAATTCCCTGTACTCGCTGGTGAACCCCGCATGGCTGCCGGTGCTATACTCCGAGGAGATATACCCTGACGGCTATGACAGCTGGTACGGGTTCTATACCATGGGGGCGGATACCCTCTACCGGCATTTCTACACGGTGTACGGGGCAGCATCGGTCACGCAGAAGCGGGCGGACGTGTCCCTGCAGTATACTTACGCCGGTCTGTATCCTGATCTCACGGTACTCTACAGTGACAACTCACTTTTCTACGGGGAGGACACCTTTCCGTGGGATGAAGAACATTCAGAGAACCTGAAACGTGAACTTGAACGCACCATTGAAGCGGGGATCTCAATTCCCTGCGTGCAGTTCTACAACCAGCACCTGCTGAGCCTGTCATACAGCAGGGAGGTGACCTGGACGGACGTCTATTACGATGGAATGGGCGTTTTCGAGTACGAGGACGTACTTGCAGGTTTTCACGGGGGATACTCCTTCAGCAGCGCTACCTCGTACGCCTACTCGGTAAGCCAGGAGGACGGGGTTACGTTCATGGTTATCGGTGACTGGTATACAGACAGGGCAGGGTCGGACGTGAATTACGGGAAGGTGCGTGGTGAACTTGCATGGTACCTTCCGGGTATATGGCGCAACAACGTCATCATGCTGCGGGGACGGGGAGGGGCTTCGTTCAACAATCCTGATTACCTTGACCCCTACAACCTGGGACGGTTCGAGAAGGGGAAGACCGGCGCCGCGGAAACCGGGGAGGACCGCTTCGGTATGCGGGGATACGCGGCCGACATGTTCTACGGGGACAGGCTTGCAGTTGGTGCCCTGGAGTACCGCCTGCCCCTGCTGCAGCTTGACCTGGGATACGGCACCCTGCCGGTGATGCTGCGTGATGTATGGGCGGTCCCCTTCGTGGAATACGGCAACGTGTGGAAAGGCAGCACCGGCCTCGCTGATTTCAGAACCTCCGTGGGAGGTGAACTGCATACACGCATCACCCTGGGCTTTGGCTATGACATCAGCGGTTTCGCGGGCGTTGCCCACGGTTTTGACCGGTACGGGGAGACACAGGTCTACTTCGGTGTTGCCGGCATGTACGAGGGGACAGCCGCAGGCAGGCAGCCGCGGGGGTTGTTGTAGTTATTACCGCAAAGGCGCAAAGGACGCAGAGATTCGCTAAGATATATATAATTCCCCCTTTGCGTCTTTCTCCATCCCTTAGCGCCTTTGCGTTAATCCTTTAACCACTTAAAAGAACAAGAATTTAAAAATTCCCGGAACAAAATAGTGTTTGTCCTGTCCAATAAACAGGAATATATTAATGGCATTCAAAAACCTTCACACATATACCGGGGGCGGATATGAAACGGGCGTTATTATTTGCAATGATGTTTCTTGCCGTTGTCAGCTTTGTGCATACCCATAATGGGCATACCCAGTCAAAATATACCATCGCGGTGCTTGACTTTAAGGACGTTACCGGCGACTCCGCTCTTTCCTACCTCAGCGTGGCGGTACCCGAGCTGATCGCCACTAACCTGGCCCAGAGCGGTAAAATGGTGGTGCTTGAGCGTGAGCGGGTAAAAAAGATACTGGAAGAGAAGGGGCTCACCGCCGCGGGGGTGACCGAGGGTGACGCCAACGAAATAGGCAAACTGCTGGCGGCGAAGCAGTTGCTAACAGGATCGGTGGCCAGGACGGGGGAGAACCTGCGGATCGATGTGCGCCTGATCGACGTGAATTCGGGCAAGATCATGTCAGCCGACAAGCAGCGAAGCCCTGATGTGGATGGAGTTATTGACGCGGTGGATATCATATCCGGAAGGATGGTGAAATCGTTGACCGGCAGTTACGTAGATTTTTCCGGTGACGTGGAACCTGGCAGGCCCGTAGTGAATACCGGGCTGGTAACGCTGGAGCTGCAGACGCAGAACAGGTATATCAGTAAAAGCAACAGCGGAAGTTTTTACGTGCGAACAGGGTTTCTCGCGGGAAAAGCTAAACGCGCTGAAAAAAGACTGCCGCTGAATATATCCGTGGTGCTGGATCGAAGCGGCTCCATGTCTGACAGGGGTAAACTCGACTATGCCAGGGATGCCATGAAATTTCTTGTGCGCAACCTTGAGTCAGCTGACATCTTGTCCATTGTAACCTATGATGACGTTGTTGACGTGGCACTTGAGCCGGAAGTCGTGTCAGATAAGAATAAAATATACAAAATAATTGATGCCATAGAACCTGGAGGGGGAACCAACCTGAGCGGTGGCATGCTGGAAGGATGCAACCAGGTAAAGAAAAAACTCAAAAGCAACCAGGTGAACAGGGTGTTGCTGATATCTGACGGGCTGGCCAACGTGGGGGTAACAGACCCCCGCCAGATACAGCAGCTTGCCAGGCAGAGATCCGGTGAAGGGATTACCATATCAACATTCGGTGTTGGACAGTATTTCAACGAGAAGTTGATGACCGGTATTGCCGAATATGGCAGCGCCTTTTATTACTACATTGACAGGGCGGATAAGATTCCCGAAATATTCTCCAATGAACTGGAAGGACTGCTGGCAGTGGTGGCACAGAATTGCAGCATTGAGATACGACCCGAACATGGTACACTGGTTAAAAAGGTATACGGATACACGGCAATTGATACAGATGATGGAGTTGTCATTAAAATGGGTGACGTGGTTTCAGAAGAAAAAAAACTGGCCCTGCTTGCACTTATACCTTCCGGGCAGTCCATCAGCACTGGTGTGCTTGCAACGGTGGTATATACCTATGATGAAACGGTAAAAGGTGAAGGCAGGATAAGCTCAAGAAAAAAGGTGACAGTTACATCTACAACTGACAGTAAACTGGTGTCCCGGAATATTAATCCACTGGTAATGAAGGACGTAAAGATGTTCGTATCTTCTTCCATGATGGAAGAAACAATGGACCTGGTTGATAAGGGCCGGGTTGATGACGCGAAGGCGAAAATCCAGGAAAACCTTGAGGTGGTTCGTGATGGACTTTCACAGTACAAATCACGGGAGATGAAGCGGCAGGTGATGAATATAGTAGAATACCAGTCACGGCTGGAAAGGGCTTCAGAGGAACAGGAACTGAATGCGGCCTCGGAGTCTTACCAGATGATGCAGAAGGATTCAAGAAGTAAACAGTATAACCTGCGCAAGAGGAAGTAAAAGGGGCAGGGACAAAAGGAAAAACGACGAATTAATCTTGATTGACCCGGTAGACCATAGCCATTGCATTCACCTGGCAGGGGATAATCGGGGAACGGTTGTCATCCTTCCTTTATTATTATGTTGAAATAGTAAGGGTACAGTCATTTTTTGTTGCAACTGTATCCTGCTTCGGTATAGTGTACCAGCTGAGTATTGAAAAGCTGGAGATTGTGTTGGTTAACGCTGAAACATTATACGATAATATAAACAGCGCCCTTGTCGATGAGCGGCTGGGTGCCATACAGAGAAATATTACCCGTAATAGTCCCTATATTCAAAAGTGTGGGGGGCTTGGGCCGGTAGTGCAGCGCTTTTCCGGTAAACATGTTATTGTATGCGGCGCGGGTCCTTCCCTTGAAGACAGCATGAGTGAGTTGAAAAAGTATTATCAGCGTAAAGAACTGGTAATACTTGCCGTTGATATGGCCTTGAAACCACTATTGAAAGCGGGGATAACACCATCTTTTGTGATATCCTGTGAATCTACGCCGGTTCCCTTCTTCTATGGTGTTTCCACCGAAAAGATACATCTTCTAGCATTCAGTGGTATGTCAAATATTAACGTCCGCCAGTGGAAAGGAAGTATGAGTTTTTACAACTGGCTGCTGCGCAGTGAGCCCTTCAGTGAATTGTGGAAACAGGCAGGTGAGGAGCTTGGATACGTGGCTACCGCAAGTATCGTTACCACCCAGGCGGTATCCCTGGTGCTTGGATGTAATATACAGTCATTGATTCTCGCGGGTAATGATCTGGCATTTGATAAAAGGTACTATACGGCCGGAAACATGGCAATGGAGCAGACAGCTTTGCGGCAATGCCGCACGATCCCTGCTGAAACAGATGAATATATGCGCATACTCCGAAAACGTCATTATATGATTAACAGGCGCAGCAAACAATGGTATACTGATCACCAGTTTCTGGCTGCCAGACAATGGCTGGACGAATTGTTTTCTAAAGTTAACGTGCCGGTATATGACTGCAGTCTGCCCGGGTGCAGTGAAAAATCTGTTATTAAGAAAACAATGAATGAAATTATAGGTGAATTACTGCCTTCAAGAAAAAAAAGGAGAACATAAAGATATGATAGTATTGCACAAAATAAATGGTGACGAATTCGTAATGAATTCAAATCATATTGAGGTGATCGAAAAAAAGCCCGACACAACTATTACCCTGACAAATGATCGTAAATATATTGTGAAAGAAACCATTGATGAAGTACTTGAAAAGGTAAGAAATTATCACCGATTGTTACTTACCCCGTAAGCTGCTTCACGGGGGCATTTATTACTGAATTATTTTATGAAAATTACCGAAATACTACTATAAGGTACTGTATATGAGAATATTCAACCGCTTGGAGTCATATATATGGATATAGCAACCATTGGTGGGTTAATTGCCGGTTTTACATTTATAATTCTTGGGATACTGTTTGCCAAGGGCAATCCGCTCATGTTCTGGGATCCCGCGTCTGTTATGATCAGTTTTGGTGGTTCGTTTGCGGCCATCCTTATCTCGAATCCACTGGCGAAGGTGATGGGAGCGTGGAAAGTTGCCCGGTTTGCATTTTTTGCCCCGCGTATTAACCCCAATGAAATGATAATTACCCTTGTATCCTTCTCTGAGAAGGCAAGACGTGAAGGTCTACTTGCACTTGAAGATGATCTTGACGAGCTTGATGATGATTTTCTTCGAAAGGGTATACAGCTGGTCGTTGATGGTACAGACCCGGAACTTGTACGGCGAATCATGGAAACCGAACTTGAGAATATAATATCCCGTCATGACGCGCAACGTAAACTTTTCGAGGACTGGGCATTATTCGCTCCCGCTTTTGGTATGATCGGAACCCTGATAGGGCTTATCCTGATGCTTGTTAATATCGAAGATAAGTCGGCTATCGGGCCCGGTATGTCCGCTGCTCTTATCACTACGCTGTATGGTGCTATTCTGGCAAACCTCGTAATGCAGCCGGTTGCGAATAAGCTTGAGCTGAGAGGCAACGAAGAGGTGCTATTGAAACTTATTATGATCGAGGGTACATTATCCATACAGTCAGGTGATAACCCGAGAATTGTTAAAGATAAGCTTATATCGTTCCTTGAGCCTGCAGAACGGGAGGCAATCACCAGCGAGGTGGGAGATTAATGAAGAAAAAGGAAAAGAAACAAAGGGCGGGTTCACCGGCGTGGATGACCACGTACGGTGATATGACAACCCTCCTTCTGACTTTTTTCATCTTGATGTTTAATATCGCTGATATAAGTGGTAAAGACTTTTACCTGGTGCTTTCTTCGTTTCGCGGATCGTTGGGAA
>JAGYNX010000089.1 GCA_018399855.1 Spirochaetota bacterium | reverse complement strand
CGCCGGTTCGACCCCGGTCACCCGCTCATTGTACTACCCAGGTGATAGATAAGCACTTGACTGACATGGACAACCTGGTAAAATCGGAATTGACTTATTTGAAGCATATAGAACATGTTTACACAACACTAGCGGATTTCTTTTCTAATCTTTCGACACGTATTTCAGGAGTACTACGATATAATGGTCATCAGCGATAATTATGCATATATAAAGAAGAAGATCGACGAGATTGCTAATGCTTCCAGCAGGAATCCTGATGATATATCAATAATAGCTATCAGTAAAACATTTCCGCCAGATGTGGTTCAAAACGCGATAGACCATGGAATTACACTCCTTGGAGAGAACAAAATACAGGAAGCCCGAAGCAAGATACCGGCACTCACGGGAAATTTCAGTGTTCACCTTGTTGGTCACCTGCAATCGAACAAGGCAAAATACGCGGTTCAGTTATTTGACTGCATCCATTCAATAGACAAGTTCAGTACCGCTGAAAAGTTAAATGAAGAAGTGCTAAAAGCGGGAAGAACAATGGACATACTTGTACAGGTAAATACTTCGGGTGAATTGTCAAAGTTTGGCGTGTCACCTGACGAAACTGAAGCTCTATGCAGGCAGATATTCCCCCTTGAGAACCTTTCACTGAGGGGATTAATGACCATTGGCCCGAATACCGACAATCAGGACAGTATCAGGCAGGCATTCAGACAACTGAGAGAGCTGCGGGACGAAATAAACAGTAACACTGAAATGAAATTGAAAGACCTTTCCATGGGCATGTCATCAGATTTCCAGATTGCCGTGGAAGAAGGGGCAACCATGGTTCGAATTGGCAGCTCCATTTTCGGAACAAGGAGTTATACATGACACAACCCCTGAAATCAATTACTGTTGGCTGTGTGGGTCTTGGCAACATGGGATCCGCCATTGTGAAGGGACTGTCAAAAACCATGCCCGGTGAAAATATCTTCGGCTTTGATATTGATAATGAGAAGACTACACGGTTAGCTAGTACTTCAGGGATAAAACCTGTTACCACTCTTAAAGAAATAACTCAGAAATGTGATTATATCATACTTGCGGTCAAACCTGATATGATAACAGGGGTTACCACTGAACTCAAAGATATACTCAAACCTGATACTGTGCTCATTTCTATCGCGGCAGGTATTTCCAATGCTGTTATCGAGTCCTCGCTTAATAAAAAGCATAAGATACTCAGATGCATGCCAAACACCCCATCACTGGTCGGTGAAGGGATGCTTGTTCTTTCTCCTAACGCCGAGATGGATGAAAAATCTATCAACGTAGCCCACACAATATTCAACGTTCTGGGTAAAGTGCTCATACTGCCCGAAAAAATGATGGACGCGGTTACCGGTGTATCCGGCAGCGGTCCCGCCTACGTGTTTACCATGATCAATGCCATGGCAGACGGTGCTGTTCGCATGGGCATACCCCGCGGCGAGGCCCTGACCCTGGCAGCCCAGACGGTATATGGTGCGGCAAAGATGGTGCTTGAAACCGGTGATGACCCCATCGTTCTTCGGGGTAAAGTCACTTCACCGGGTGGCACCACCATTGAAGGGGTTTTCGAACTTGAAGACGCCGGTTTTTCAGGTACGGTGATGCGGGCCATTGAGTCTGCCACAATTAAATCCAGGCAACTGGGGACCAGATAATGTTTCGCTGGATACCCATCACGAATTACCATATATGGCAGCTGCAGAAAATAGCAAAGGCATTATCAATACTCACAGTTACAGTTTTTATTATCGGCAACATTATATGTGCCTTTTGCAAGGACAGGGTTGTTGCCACCGATGAATGGTATGAGCTTAAAGATGGGTTCCCGTTATTTACTGATTCTGACAGGTATATCAAGATACTTCAGTCTTATCCACATAATCCCGGCGTGAAAATCAACTTTCACACTATGCGACAGGGCGAATCATTCTGGGATGTTGCCCGCAGAAACAGGATAAGCATGGAAACCCTGATAGCGGCGAATCCCTTTTTAACCACGTTAACTGCCAGCGAAGGAACGACCATTGTGGTTCCCCATGAAGACGGGGTTCTTATGGCATGTGACTCAATAACCGACCCGTGGCGAATGTCAAAAAAGCTTGAAGAACACCGGGAAGTATCAGGAGAATACCTTCCACATTTTTTCGAGATATTCAGCCTTGATGATATCCGGTTTGTTTTTTTTAAAAAAGCTGTTCCGGTTATTGTAAATGATTCCCTTGAAAAACTGTACTCAGTACGACGTACCTTCAGAAAACCTGTTCGCGGATTTTATACCTCCCTTTACGGGGACAGGGTTGATCCGATATTTCACGGCATGCGTTTTCATAATGGAATCGATATCAACGCAAGGTATGGCACACCAATTCGTCCGGTACGAAAAGGTATTGTGAACTTCTGCGGATGGCGTGATGGCTATGGGTATACAATCATGATACAGCATGACGAGGGATACGAAAGCCTTTATGGTCATTGCAGCAAGATACTGGTTGAGAAAGGAGACATGGTGGAAACCTCTACCGTCATAGGCAGAATTGGCTCAACCGGGAGATCTACCGGTCCCCACCTTCATTTTACACTGTATCATCACGGCAAGGTGATCAACCCTATTCTCTTCGTCTGGTAATATCAAATCCGGATATAAAATTGTTGTAGCATCCCCCTGGTCAGTATATCATTACAATGATGAATGTTTAATACTACAATTGATTGTAACAGGTAAACCTGGTATACTATGAATGATGATATCAATAACCCGGTAGAAATTGAGCTGGGTGACAGGATAGATCTTCACATGTTTCACCCCCGTGATGCGAAAGCAATCGTGGAAGAATTTATCAATAATGCCCTGAAAAAGGGCATCTCACCGGTAATTATAATACATGGGAAAGGAAAATCGGTGCTGAAACAATCTGTTCACAAGAAGCTTGCCACGTTACCAATGGTGAAATCATTTAAAGACGCGGGAAGCAACTGGGGAGCAACCGAAATTGAGCTCGAGATAGATAAAGGAGAAACTTGATTATGAGCAGAAAAGTTATTATAACAGGGGGAACAGGATTCATCGGATCACATCTTACAGGTCTGCTGGCGAAAAAAGGATATGCAATCATAATACTCACCAGGGATCCAGGTAAGAAGAATAACGAAACGCCATCTATCTCTTACGCGAAATGGGACGGAAAAACATCCACCGGTTGGGGTCATCACGTGGATGGATCTTTTGCCATTATCAACCTTGCGGGTGAATCCATAGCAGGCCCGGGATGGACTGCATCAAAGAAGGAGAAGATACGCCGCAGCAGGATCAACGCGGGTAACGCTGTTCTTGAGGCAGTCAGGAATTCGAAGAATAAACCTGAAGTCGTGATACAGGGCTCCGCATCAGGATTTTACGGTTCACGGGGTGATACCGAACTTACCGAAAACTGTGGTCAGGGCGATGGATTTCTTGCAGACCTTGCCATGGAATGGGAATCCTCTACAGCCCCGGTAAAGGATATGGGTGTTCGACACGTTATCATCCGTACCTCACTTGTCCTGGCTTCCAGCGGGGGATTTCTTTCTCTTGTCACCATCCCATTCAAATTTTTCGTGGGTGGACATGTGGGCAGCGGTACACAATGGATGCCGTGGATTCATCTCGAGGACGAGATTGAAGCCATATGCTGGCTGCTGGAAAACAAAAAAAGTTCTGGTATCTACAACCTGGCAGCTCCTGATCAGCTTCGATCGCGGGAGTTTTTCAAAACACTGGGAAAGGTAATGGGTCGGCCCTCATGGTTTCACCTTCCCGGATTTTTATTTCAAATGCTCCCCGGAGAGATGGCAGACGAACTGCTTTTGTCAAGCGCCAGGGTTGTACCATCACGATTGACAGGAGAAGGATTCCAGTTCAGGTTCCCCCACCTGGAAAACGCTTTACAATATTCATTGTCAGGTTAAACCATCCCTGTAATTAAATTTTATACATGTAGAGTTCTCGACACCATGGAAACCGAACCATCATATACTTTTTCTGAACAGTTATTCAAGGTACTGGAATGGGATTCTATTATCTCAAGGCTGCGCGCCAATTGCGCAACCGATCCGGGTAAAGAATACATTGACAACCTGCATCCCCTGTCAATTGACGGGGTTCGCACTCAGATGACCAAGCTGCACCAGTTGATGGAGCTTTTTCTCAAGGGAAAGGCTTTTGACCTGGGAGGTCTTGGAGATATCCTTGAATTTCTCTCAAGATCGGAGCGATCAGGCAGGTTAACTGTTGAAGAGCTTGCCATGGTAAAAAAATCAGTGCTGGCAGCGCACCGTTCAATTGAATTCATGAAAGAACATGAAGAAGAAATTCCATCTTTAAAAGATGAAAAAAATCTTCTTTACCCCCTGCCTGATCTACGGGATACCCTTACAAAAGCCATTAATGACCAGGATGAGTTAAACGAGAATTATTTCCCGGCATTGAAAAAAATACGGCAAAGTATCTTTTCGTTACGGAAGGATATCGAAAAGAAACTGGGCAGTATGCTCAATTCACCTGATCTTGCCCAGGTGCTTCAGGAAAAAGTTCATTCACTCAGAAACGATCGCTACGTGGTACTGGTTAAGGCTTCAATGAGAAACCGCATCAGGGGGACGGTTCATGACACCTCTTCTACCGGTGCTACCCTCTACCTGGAACCCGAAACAATTGCCGATATCAACAACCAGCTGGTTCTCAAGCGGGTAGAATACCAGAGAGAACTGGAAAAAATATTACAGGTGCTGACCGCCCAGGTGGCAGACCACGCTGAAGAGCTTCGTCAGAACCAGGCGGTACTGTCATATATTGACTTTCTCAGTGCCGCTGCCCGGCTGGGAACCCGTATGAAGGCCTCCATGCCGGTTATTACGGATATCCCGCACATACACCTTATCAAGGCAAGACATCCCATGCTGGCCCTCACCCAGCCTGATGACGTGGTGCCGGGGGATATCTCCCTCGGGGATGATTATAATTGTCTCATAATTTCAGGGGTTAACACCGGGGGAAAAACGGTTCTTTTAAAAACCATTGGCCTGTTAACACTGATGACCGCGTACGGTCTTCTTATCCCCGCCAGCCCCGATTCAAGGATTGGCATATTCAGCCGTATCTACGCCGACATCGGGGATGATCAGAACCTTTCGCAATCACTGTCCACATTCTCAGGCCAGATTGTTATAATCAGGGACATGCTTCAGAATGCCACAGATGACTCACTGGTGCTTATTGATGAAATTATCGTGGGCACCGACCCCAGGCAGGGAGCTGCACTGGCACAGGCTGTACTTGAGGCCATGGCCGACACCGGGGCGCGGGTAGTGACTACCACCCATTACACCGAATTGAAAGAACTTGCATCACGTGATCCAAGATTTCAAAACGCGTCGGTGGCTTTTGATGTGAATTCTCTGCGCCCCACCTACCAGGTGAATATCGGCCTTCCGGGGGTAAGTTATGCCCTTGAGATTGCCAGGCTGTATAAACTGCAAAACAATGTGCTGGACCGTTCAAAAGAGCTTCTTGACAGCAGAACCCTTTCTGTAGAATCACTTTTGGAACAACTGCAGCAGAAAGACCAGGAGATCAACGAAACCAGGAAACATCTTCTTATGTTGCAGAAAGAACTCTCTTCAGAAAAGGATAAATACTCCAGGAAAATACATGACCTCAATAGAAAAATTGAAGAGGTGAAAGCGGGTACCGGCATAGAGTTCATTGAAGAGTTGAAAGAATACAGAAAACGTGTGGCCGACCGCATTTCCCAGCTGCAGCATGGCGACCTGCAAAATGCCGGACAGCTTCAGCAAGACCTGATTAATATGCAGCAGAAGATTGAAGGAAACGTGGCTGACTCAAGAAAAAAGGGCCTTTCCGATTCATTTCGACCCTTTGATGGTACTAACGCGAAAAAGGGTGACCGCTTATACATTCAGCCCCTTGAAACCTATGGTACCATTGATGAGATTGACAACAGGAATACTACCGCGAAATTGATTCTTGGAAACGCCATCACCTCTCAGCACCGTTTTGAAGAATTGCTGATACCTCCGCACGGTCAGGGTAAAAAAGACACCGGGAAAGAAAAGAAAAAACCTTCTATCGTCTACGAAGGGGCTGTTTCAGAGATACCCGTTACCGTGCAGACAAGCTACAACACCGTTGATCTCAGGGGACTTCGGGTAGACGAAGCCATCAACAAGGCTGAATCCCTGTTTGATAAAATGACACGCAGCGGCATCTATTCCGCGGTGGTTATTCATGGCCATGGCACGGGGGCCCTGAAAAAGGCCATTCGTGAACACCTGGGGCATTCATCATACGTGAGGGATTTTCGTCCAGGACAGCAGGGAGAAGGTGGTGATGGGGTTACCATCACCATGCTGCGGGCGTGATTGTTATTTTATATCTTTTCCAGTATGGTTGCCTCATACGGACCGAGAAGCGGCATTTCGGCTATTACCTCACATTCCCCCCTGTGAGTTGAAAGAAGCACTTTCCACGGGGTTGGTTCGTCATACCGCACCATTGCCCTTCTGGATTTACCTTTAAAATTCAACAGCACGAGGTTGGTTTTCCCCTCGTAAGAACGGTAATAGGCGTATATATCCCTGCCGGGGTCTGGTACCGGTTCCCATGAACCCATGGTAAGAACCATGCTGTTTTTTCTCAAATGCAACAGGCTTTTGTACCATGTGAGCAATGATCCCCGGTCATTCTGCTGGTCTTTCACGTTTACCCTTTTGTAATCGGGATTTACCGGAAGCCACGGCTTTTTATCAGAGAACCCGGCGAAGGGGGTGCTGTCCCATTGCATGGGGGTTCGTTCGGGGTCCCTGCCGGGGTGGAAGGGCCAGTATTTTTTACCAACCGGGTCCATGAGCTGGTCGCGCTTTATTTTGCCGTCTTTCATACCGATCTCATCACCGTAGTAGATGAAGGGGGTTCCCTTCAGGGTAAGCAGCAGCGCGGCCAGTACCCTGCTTCTCCTCTCAGCTTCTGCGTCCCCCCCCAGCCGTGACATTGTTCTTGGCTGGTCGTGATTTCCAAGCACATGGCAGGGCCAACCCTTTTCGGGGATAAGTGACATCCAGGTATCGACGCTTTTTTTATAGTGCTTCGCCCCCCATTTAGAATACAACATGGTGAAATCAAATGAAAGATGGAGCTCGTCATCACCATTACCAAGGTAGCGGGCTGCCTGCCTGACGTTGCCGGGTTTTTCTACGTATACTTCTCCAACCGACATCCTTTCTGAATATGAATCCAGCAAACGCCTGAAATCGTTAAGCAGGTCGTGTACCTCGGGCCGGTTACGGTCATATATATGTTTCTGCAGATCATATGGCCGTGGATAGGGGCCGATGCCGAAGGGATTATTTCTGAACTTGTCATCCTTGATAAACCAGTTCACCACGTCCAGGCGAAACCCGTCCACCCCCCGGTCCAGCCAGTAACGGATCTCGTCGAACATGGCTTTCTTCAGCTGGGGACTTCGCCAGTTCAAGTCGGGTTGCTCTTTCAGAAAGGTGTGCAGGTAGTACTGTCCAGTCAGGTCGTCCCACTCCCAGGCACGTCCGCCGAACGAGGCGTACCAGTTGTTGGGATACTTCCCCTTTTTGCCCTCATGCCATATATACCAGTCA
>JAGYNX010000088.1 GCA_018399855.1 Spirochaetota bacterium | reverse complement strand
TCTTTTAGGATGCTGCCATTTGCCGGTCCAGGAGTGTTGTATTTTCCCCTGCGGGCTGTCAGCTGGAACCGAAGCCGAGGTGATGGTACCCGCGTCCTTCCCGTTTTTCTCCACCTTGTATATAGCCTTGGGGATACCTGAGAGTTGCCCCTTGCCGGTTAGCTTACCCTTCTCATTATAAAGAAGTGATTCTTTACCCGAGTCGACCATTCCCCCGTTCAAATACAGCTCCATGGATTTCAACCGTTTATACTTTGACGGGTACTGGTAAAATGTCCAGGTACCCGCTTCTTTGCCCATGGTATATTCTCCCTCTTTCTGAAGAAGGCCTTCGGCTGAATAAAACTTCCACTGGCCGCTGAGTTTATCATCGCTAAACCTGCCCGACTGGGAGACCTGGCCGTTCTCGTAATAGAATGTCCACTTGCCATCACGTTTTCCCGAATCAAAAAACCCCTGCTCTTTAGACTTGCCATTGGGGTACCATTTATTCATTTTACCGTCATGATTATTATCTTTATACCAGGCAATTTCTTTAGGACGCCCGTTTTCATAGTATTCCTGTGATCTTCCCGATTTCACTCCCTGCCGGAATTCTTCTTCTTTCCAGACTTTTCCGTTTTTAAAGAATGATTTCTTGATGCCTTCAATACCGCCAATTCGCATTTCAAATCCCGACTCGGTCTTGGTTCTGATTACGAAATTTGCTTCCCACATCTTTTCACCTGTGGGGTAGTAGGCGATCCACTGGCCTGTTTTTTGCCCCTGGTCGAATGTACCTTCCAGGCTCTTTTGCTGATTTTTATGGTAATAGTTCCATTGTGCCTGCTGCTGGTCGTTGACATAGTTTCCCGTGGCAAGTTTTTCACCTGAACTTTTGTGAAAAAGGGTCCACTGGCCTGTTTTCATCTTATTCTTAAATAATCCCCTGCCTTTCAAGGAGCCATCATCCCAGAATATTTTTCCCTGTCCGTTATCGGGAACTTTTGCTTTTTTGTCTTTTGTTGACGCGCATGATACTATAAGCAATGCTGCAGATGTCAGCGCAACAGCCTTAAAATATGTTTTCAATCGCATGCCATTCTCCTTGAGCTGGATTATTGTCGTGATGTGTGGTGTTATTATTATATATACCATACAAAATTGTCAATTAATTCATTAATAATTAAATCATGAAATTTGTAAAGGATTACCACAGAGGCGCAGAGAACACGGAGAGTTTATTTCCTTATTTTGTTTCGTCAGGATATTTAATCAGTTCAATCTATTAAAGTCCTTACAGTTAAGGGATATTTATAGCTTAAGATTTGAATTAATATATTTCTTAGCCTGTAAAATCTATATCATGTATCAAACTTTACTACAATTATTTACTATACTGAAAAAACGAAACGTACCTTCATTGACCAAATCTCCGTGTTCCCTGCGCCTCTGTGGTAATCCTTCAAATTCATGTTAATGTAGAAATTGATTGTACCGATAATAATAGAAGTAATATGCAGTAATCCTGGGGACATAATCCCCATTTATCAGCGAGGTATTAACCATGATGCGTTCATTGTGGACCGCGGCGTCCGGGATGGTGGGACAACAGTTCAATATTGATACAATTTCAAATAACCTGTCTAACGTGAATACTACCGGATTCAAGAAGAACAGGGCGGAATTTGAAGATCTTATATACCAGACGGTGAAAATGGCGGGTACCCCCGCAACTGAAATATCCGAGGTGCCAACCGGTATCCAGGTTGGACATGGGGTGAAGGTAGCCGCTACGCAGAAGATGTTTGAACAGGGCAGCCTGCAGGCTACGGGTAACAAGATGGATTTGTCCCTTGAAGGAGAAGGTTTCTTCAAGGTTCAGTTATATGATGGAAGTATGGCTTATACCCGTGACGGTTCCTTCAAGATTGATTCAAACCGCCAGGTAGTTACTTCTAACGGTTATCTGCTGGAGCCCCCCATCGTTTTGCCGGATAATTTTATTCATGACAGTATCTCCATCAGCCAGGATGGAAGGGTAACGGTGAAGATTGTTGGCGATGATGACCCGATCGAAGTTGGCCAGCTTGAGGTGGCACGCTTTGTCAATCCCGCGGGCCTGCAGAGTATTGGGGGCAACCTGTTCAAGACTACCCCTGCTTCGGGAGAAGAAATTGCCGGTCAGCCGGGTATGAATGGTATGGCAAAAACCCACCAGGGTTTTCTTGAAATGTCCAACGTCAAAGTTGTAGAAGAGATGGTGAATATGATCGTGGCCCAGAGGGCTTATGAAATAAACTCAAAGGCAATCCAGACTTCAGACTCCATGCTGGGAACTGCCATAGGCTTGAAGCGTTAATGAACAGGGTGACCCGACGCATAGCATTGTGTATTCTCTTATCATGGCCCATACATCCTGTATGGGCTGACGTGGTGGTATACCTTAAATCGCAGGTTACTCCACCCGATGAGACAATACAGGTGAAACACCTGGCTATCGTGGATGGTTCACCTGAGACAGGCAACAAGATCCGCAACGTAGTAATAGATGACACCCTGCTTTCTGATGGATTGATCGACCGTGCAGAATTGCTTGAAGTTCTCAGAGGTGTCACTGATGAGAACGTTATTATTTATGGCAGTGCTACAAGGATAACCGCCGCGTCGAAAAACCCGGTGGGAAAAGTCGGTTCCCAAAGTGGTATCCAGGTGAACCGGGGGGACATGGTAACAGTTATAGTCAATAATGGTGGAATTATCATCGAAACCAGGGGTAAGGTGGTTAATCCCGGTGCCCATGGCCAGCGGGTGGAAGTTGAATTGCAGGGCAAGAAAAGGATTCATGGAAAACTGTCCGGCCAGGGAATGATAGAGGTGGCATTATGAAACACGCTGCAGCCATCGCGGTAGTTATGGTCTTTTTGTCCGCCAGCGTTATTTACGGGGCCAGCATCTGGCAGGACAGAAATATCTACGCCTCTGGTGAAAACCTGGCGGTGGGCGACGTGCTGCAGGTCGAGGTAGAGGACATATCAAGGATGCGTTTCAACCTGCAGTTGAGCCAGGACGAGTCGTATTCGGTCTCTTCAAATCCGGACGGGAATCTCACCCCCTTTCTGCCGCCGGTTTCGTCTAACAGGAATTCGCAGGCAAGAAACTCAACAGCGGTAACCGGACGGGGCAACATGACAATACAGATGGCTGCCAGGGTGGCCGAAGAACTTCCCGACGGGAAGTACAGGATACAGGGAACACGCACCTATTCATTTTCAGGCATTGCCAACGTGTTTACGGTTACTGGTATAGTTGACCCCGTGCTTCTCAAGGGAAGAAAGATAACATCAAAAGACATTGCCAACATGCGGCTTGATATACGGGGAGTGAAAGAAGGGGCGGGCATTACTATTCAGCGTCCTCCGCTTGAAGAAGATGAAGCCGCCGGTGTCACCCTTACAGAAGAAGAGAAACAGGCAATTATAATAGATTACCTTCAGCGAATGCTGGGAGAGATTACACAGTAAATGAAACGTATACTTGTACATATGGTTGTGATCGCGGCAGTCTTTCTGCCGTCGCAGCTCGGGGCCGAGGTATCGGTTCGAATAAAAGACCTGGTTTCAATAGAAGGACTCAGGGAAAACCAGGTATACGGTTACGGACTGGTGGTTGGCCTGCAGGGATCAGGTGACAGCAGGGTTGAACTGACCCGCACATCACTGAAGAATGTGCTGAAAAATCTTGGGCTTGAAGAGGACATAACAAACTCAAAAAACGTGGCCGCGGTGCTGGTAACGGCGAAGCTGCCTCCATTTACCCGCGTTGGCGACCGGGTTGACGTTACCGTTTCATCCATCGGTGATGCCAAGACCCTGAAAGGAGGCCTGCTGCTGCAGTCACCCCTCAGGGGAGCGGATAACAACATCTACGTGGTGGCACAGGGGCAGCTGTCAAGTTCACAGAGCGGGGAGAGAAGGGGACGAAATAATATTACCGTTGCCAGGGTGGTAAACGGCGGTATCATTGAGAGGGGCATTGAGCCCGAGATCGTAAACAACGGGATGATTTCACTGGTGATGCACAACTGGGACTTCACGGTGGCAGACCAGATACAGAAAGCCATCGAGAAAAAATATCCCGATGCCAAACCTGTCATTGTGAATGGTTCTATTCAATGCACGGTGCCGGGGGAGGGCACCGTGACCGAGTTTATTTCTACAATTGAGAATCTTGAAGTACCCGCCAGTTTCCAGGCAAGGGTGGTGGTGAACGAACAGGACGGTACTATCGTGATGGGCGGGGACGTGCGTATCTCCCGGGTTGTGGTAAGCCGTTCGGGAATGACGATTACCGTGGAGGGCAGTTCCCGCAAGGGAAGTGTTGCCCTGATAGAGGATTCTTCTACGGTGAAAAATCTTGTTGATTCGCTGAATGTCATTGGCGCCTCAACCACAGACATAATAGCTATATTAAAGGCCATGAAAAACGTGGGCGCGCTGCACGCGGAACTTGTTATACAGTGAGGTGAGATTATGAATTTTCTCCAAAACAGCATGCCGGCTCATGCGCGAAGCATGAACAACATACAGTCTTCACGATCCAGCATTGATTCTGTATTGCGTAGAAGCGAGCAAAAATCTTCATTTGATGACGCTCTTAATAGCGCCATTGAAAAAAATGGTGCAAACGAGGCACGCACTAAAGAACCAGTAAACAAAGAACTGATGAAAGTCTGCACAGAGATGGAATCAATTTTTGTGGGCAGAATGCTGAAAGAGATGCGTGACACAGTTCACAAAGAGGGGTTCATAGACGGTGGTTTTGCTGAAGAGATATTCGAGGACATGCTCTATGATCAGTACGCGTTGAAGCTTTCCGAAACATCCAACCTTGGGCTTGCAAAGAGCCTGTACGATGAATTGAAATAACCTTCGAATTTGACAGGGGTGGGCAACTTCTGTTATACTGCGTGTAACTTTGCTGTATATGAGGGGTTTTTCACTACTTCTGGCAGCCAGCCTTGTATTCATGGGCTGCGGCAGTAACGCTGCTGATCGTATCTGAGTTTTTACTGGATTCCTGGTAAAAATATTTTGAACGTAGTGCCACTGCCTGCATCAACTTCCATTTCGGCCCCAATTTGTTTTACCAGGGAGCGAACCAGCAAAAGTCCCATGGTGTCAGTAGATTCCTGGTCAATGGTACCACGCAGGCCGATGCCGTTGTCTGATACGGTTAGCATTGCACCACTTTGCTGTTTTGATAGATCCAGGATGATCTCTCCATCTCGATTATCCGGGAATGCGTGCTTTGCGGCATTTGTAACCAGTTCGGTGATGATAAGCCCGATGGTGGCAGCATTTCGGGTATCAGTTTCAATGGGATCAGTTTTTATACTGATACCGATGTTTCCGGTCATTCCCTCCATAGACATTGCCACCCTTTTGCAATACTCACCAAGGTCAATAGTGCCTGTTGAATCGGTATCATACAGCATGGTATACAGTTCTGCCATTGCATGGACGCGGGTTCGTAATTCCTCTACTGCTTCACGTGCCTCATTGCTTGAAAGTGAACCTGATTTTAAACTCATAAGGCTTTCGATGGTATTAAAGCTGTTCTTGGCACGGTGTTGCAGTTCTTTATGAAGCGCGTTTTTCTCAGTGTATGCTTTTTTCAGGGATTCTTCTGTTATCTTACGCCTTGTTATATCCGTATGTGTGCCGTACATGACCAGGGCGTTACCTTCGTGGTTCCGTTTTTTTACCCTGCCACGGGCATTGACCCATATCCATGAGCCGCTCTTATGCTGCATTCGATAATCCATATCATAGATGTCAAGTGTGCCCTGCAAAACTTCCATGAAATGCGTGGATACCGGTTCACGGTCTTCGGGGTGAATTAAATCCATCCATAGCTCAAGGTTGAATTCGGGGAAATCTTCTCGCACGTAGCCCAGCATCTTTTCCCAACTGTCATACCCTTTCAGGTTGACAGTCCCACCGGGTACAATAACCTCCCATGTGCCTGAACCCGTGGAAGAGAGTGCCATCTCCAGGAACTGTTCACTTGTTCTTATTTCTTCGTAGGCTTTTTTCAGCTTTGCTTCTGCTTTTTTCCGTTCAGTGATGTCATACGCAATAGAAATTATGGCGTATGGCTGGTCTTTTTCGTACAGCAGTGATCCGATGGTCTCAACAAAAACCTCTGATCCGTCTTTTGTTTGTAACCGGTATTCCTCAGGCGTGTATTGCTTGCCCGGTTTTACCAGGTCTCCCATTACCGCCATGGCTTTTTCCAGCTGGCTCTCGTCTATCAATGATGCGAAGTTAAGATTGTTGATCTCATCGCGTTGATATCCCATGAGGCGAAGGGTGCTGTCATTGGCATCAATGAAATTTCCTTCAAGGTCATGTATATACAGGCACATCAGTTCATTTTCAAATATTGCGCTGAATCGTTCCTGGATTTTTCTTTTTTCATCCTCTGTTCGCTTGTATTCGTCAATATCAAGGTATACCCCGACTACACGGGTGGGCTTCCCATCACTGGAGAACTCGTAGCTTTTCCCACGGCTTAACATCCATTTCCATGATCCGTCACCTTTTCTCATACGCAGCTCAACGGAGTAGGGTTCCCCCCTGTTTATGTGTGAGAACATGTCCGCTAAAGCCTTTTCCCGGTCTTCCGGATGTATGATGTCCATCCACGTCTCGCCGCGGCTTTTCAGGTAGCCCGGTTCAAATTCAAGCATCTCGTAATGGTGGGGACTGAAATATATATCACCTGTTACCAGGTCCCAGTCCCAGAACCCGTGTTCGCTTGCATCCATGGCCAGGGAAAGACGTTCTTCGCTTTCACGGAGTTGATTTTCTAAAATCTTGCTTTCAGTAATATCATGGAATGTACCATATACACGAACACATTGACCATTCAAATGTTCAGACTGACCAATTGTTCGAACTTTCAATTTATTACCCTTTGCAGTTATAAAGTCCAGTTCAAGGTCATAATCAACACCTTCATTTATCGCACGGTTAAAAGCATCGGTGAGCACTTTACCGGATTCTCCTGGATAGAAAGATAATGCTTCATCCAGGGGTGGTTCATAATCCATTGCTACCTCATGTATGAGTTTTGTTGCCCTGGTCCAAAAAACTTCGTTTGTTTCTAGATTAACCTCCCAGCCACCTACGCGGGCCATTTCTCCGGTTCTGTTGAGGAGATCTTCACTCTCCTTGAGTGATTCTTCCTTCTCCTTCTCCCTCATCCTGGCATCATGAAGCCTGAATGCCATTTTAATAGAAGCATCCAGGACTACAATGCCAGAATTCTTCACCACGTAGCCATAAGAGGTGATCTTTTCGGTTTTTTCAACTATTTCAGGCGAGGTGTGCGAGGATAAAAAAACAATTGGGGTATCATGTGCTTCGAGAATTTTACGAGCTGCCTCGGTGCCGTCAATACCCGTTCCAAGGTTTATGTCCATCAGGATAAGGTCAATATCATTGTCCTCGTTGAACAGCTCTACGGCTTCTTCTCCGGAATGGGCGATGACTACTGCATACCCGTACTTCTCAAGCTCTGCCTTTTCTGACATGGCTATGAGAGCTTCATCTTCGACAAGGAGAAGTGTTTTTTTGTTGTGGTTCTTTGTCATGTATCCTTCAATTAAAGGTTAACCGCTTTAATGTAGATAGTATATCTCATGAGAATATTAGTCAAATTTTATATGGGAGAGGATGAAAAGTAATAATG
>JAGYNX010000087.1 GCA_018399855.1 Spirochaetota bacterium | reverse complement strand
AGGGGTTATCGCGTGTAATCCCATTGGGGCCACGGGACTTATTCGATGTGCCGAGGCAGCCATGCAGGTGATGGGAAGGGCAGGTGATCGCCAGGTGCCTGACGTGAATCATGCGGTGAGTACAGGATTTGGCGGATGCATGTGGACTGATATTCTTCTGCATGGAAAGCAGAAACCACAAATATAGGTAGCGGGAGAGGACAATGGCTGAAAAAGAACAGGTAATAATTGAATCAGGAGAAGCCCGACAGCCCTTCAACTACGCGGTGGGGATGTACGGAAGTAAATTTTTCTACGAGTTGAAAAACAACCGTAAGTTTTTTGGGGTAAAGTGCCCTGAGTGCGAAAAGGTATTTATTCCACCCAGAAAAGTTTGCGGCAGCTGTTTTCGTGAAATGACAGAATTTGTTGAAGTTGGTCCCGGTGGGGTAATAGGTACCTTCACCATATTGCGGTATGCCTTTATTGATCCCGAGACGGGGGAGCAAAAGCCGGTGCCCTATGGTTACGGGTTTATCAAGCTTGATGGAGCGGATACGTTATTTCAGCATTACATTAATATTGAAGATGAAAAGAATGTCAAAATTGGGGCCCGTGTTGAGGCGGTATTTTCTGAAGAGCGAAAGGGTAATATAAAGGATATCCTGTATTTCAGGGTAACCGGGTAAAAAGGAAGAAGGCTGAATGGTTAGAGATATTATGTTGAACCTGTCACGTCGCTGGGTTATGGCCCAGGGTGTTATAGGGGCGTGCCTGGTAACCGGCAGCGACAAGGTTAGCAGCGGTTTTGGCAACGGCGACTGTGTGCTCATCGACCTGGATAATCATGTGTTTGCCGTGGCTGACGGTACCGAACGTCATCCGCGTTCATCCCGAATGCTTCTTGAAAGATTGAGAGAAGAGATTCAGTCAGGCGGCAAACCTGAAAGTATTGCTGAATGGAATGAGCTGCTAAACACAATATATGGAGCGCAGGAATATCATCTCAAAACCACCTTCAGCCTGGTTGCGCTTTCAAAAACTTCATCGACTGGAAGGGCATACATATTCAATGGTGGGGACAGCGTGGTTTTTATGGCTGACAACACAAGTGGCGGCCTGTTCTACATGAGCAAGGTGAATATGAATTTCGCCGGTAGAAGCAAGAGTGCTGAAACGGTGCGAATTGTTGAGTATGATCCGGAGAATACCAGGATCGTTCTTGCCACTGATGGTGTACAAGACCTGTTGCGGCCATTTGATGAGAGGATGTCCGAAAATATTCCACCGATACTGGGTGAGCATAATCCTGCAATAATACCGCAGGTAATTTCACACAGGATTGAAACCACAAAATCAAAGTTACGCGGATATGACGATATTGGTGTGCTGGTTGTAGATACAGCCTGGCTTCATAGTGTGGATAAGAAGTGTATTATCATGGGTGGAACAACACCCAATCAGGAAAGCAGCTACAGGGAGATATTAACCGGTAGTTGTGATGACAGCCTGGTTCATGTCTCGAAACCGGGTAATGTTGACCTGTACGGGGGAATGACAATTTTGTAATTGTGAGGTTATGTTGATTGGATATCCAGTCAAAAAATTAGACCAGGAACAGCAAAACCGGGAGAGACGGACACGATGAATGATCGTAACAGGAATGACATATTAAACCTGCGCAGGTCGCAATTGACAAAGGCTGCCTACCAGGTTGTGAGTAAGAAGGGATATTACAACTTTACCATAAAGGATATAGCAAACGAGGCTGGCTTATCCACCGGTCTGGTGCATTATTACTTTAAGGATAAGCAGGACCTTCTTCTAACATTGCTCAAAGAAATCAACAGTAATGTGCGGCACCTGCTGGATATGGAGATCCGGGAATCATCAGATCCACGGGAGAAGCTGGATATCTTTATTACACAGGCTTTTAATATCGTGGAAAGGGAACAAAGTTATTTTTACGTGCTGCTGGATTTCTGGACTCAGCTTAATCACAACGAACGGATGCGAAATGCCATAAGAAAGTTATATGAAAGCTATCGAAGCGTATGTTCTGGAATTTTAAGCGAAGGTGTTGAAGCGGGTTATTTCAAGGAGGACATGGATATTCATTATACGGCTACCATGATCGTTTCCATGATACAGGGAACCATCATTCAATATGTCATTGATCCGGGATCTTTCAATTACGGGGATTTTACCACAAAGATTAAAAACCAGGTTATTCAAGAAATTATTATTAAAGTGTCGAAGGGGGGCGTATGAATTTTGGATTAACAGAAGAACAGCAAATGTTCAGGGAGACCGTGTACAAGTACGCGAAAAATGAAATTGTAGACCTTTGTGAAGAGGCAGATTTAAACGCGGAATTCAGCACCGAGATATGGCAGAAACTTGGAGCAATGGGACTTCTTGGACTTCCCTTTCCTGAAGAATATGGTGGATCGGGAGCTGACGTTGTTACCTGTTGTATCGCCGGTGAAGCCCTCGGGCATGCCGGTGTTGACAGCGGGCACACTCTCGCGATGGGTGCACATACCTATCTTTGTACTGATACATTGTATCAGCATGCCACAGAGGAACAAAAAATGAGATATATACCTAAGCTTGCCACCGGTGAGTGGATAGGATGCATGGGGCTTACTGAGCCGGGTGCCGGTTCAGACGCGGCTTCAATGCAGGCAACGGCGGTGAAAAAAGGTGACAGGTGGATATTGAATGGTTCTAAGACATTTATTACCAATGCCCCTATTGCCGATCTGTGCGTTGTATATGCTACCGTTGACAAGTCAAAAAAACATGGGGGTATATCAGCGTTTATAGTTGAGAAAGGGTTTAAGGGTTTTTCAACAGGCAAACCTTTTCACAAGATGGGTGTGAGGGCGTCGACTACTTCAGAAGTATTTCTGGAAGACTGTGAGGTTCCCGAAGAAAACGTGCTGGGTGAGCTTGGGGCAGGATTCGCCTATGCGCATCAGACACTTGAATGGGACAGAAGCGCTTTGCTTGCACCGTATGTCGGGGGCATGATGTTCATGATAGAGGAGTCTGCCAGGTATGCTTCAGAGCGTGAACAGTTTGGGAAACCCATTAAAAAATTTCAGGCAATTCAGCACAAACTGGCGGATATGAAAGTAACCATGGAAGCGGCAAGACTCGCGGTATACAGGGTTGCTTCACTCAAGGACGCGGGCTACCCGCTGAACCACTTGCAGGCATCAATAGCCAAGGCTTTCGTTGGCGATTGGGGAATGAAAATGGCTTCCGAGGCGGTACAGATATTTGGTGGGTATGGATACATTCATGAGTACCCGGTGGAAAGAATGCTTCGAGACGCGAAACTTGCCCAGATCGGCGGTGGTACCTCCGAGGTACAGAGATTAATAATATCGAGGTTAATGGCGGTATGAAAGTACAGGAAATGACCGGAATGAATTACGAGTTAACAGAAGAACAGGTGTCAATCAGGGAGAACTTTAAAAAGTTCTGTGATAATGAGATAAAAGTAAATGCGGATGCGCTGGACAGGGAAGATCAGCAAGTCTCTATGAAAATTCTTAAAGAGAACATACGCAAACTTGCAGACCTGGGCTACCTGGGAATGGGACATGAAGAGGCATATGGGGGCACAGATCAGGATCTTACCAGCCAGGCCATAGCCGGAGAGGAAGTTGCCAGGGCATGTGCGTCGACATTCCTTTCGGTTGGTGCCAGTTGCGGTCTTTTTGGTGTCCCCCTGCGAATGTTCGGGTCGGACGCGCAAAAAGCAAAATATCTGCCTGGCATTATTAAAGGTGAACTTATTGGTTCTTTTGGTCTTACGGAACCGGAGGCTGGTTCAGATGCCGCATCAATGAGAACAACTGCGGTGAAAAAAGGTGACAGCTGGATACTCAACGGTACAAAGACATTTATTACCAATGGGCCGATAGCGGATGTATGCCTGGTGATGGCATATAACGATAAGGAAGCCGGGCCGGCCGCGGGTGTGACTGCCTTTCTTGTTGATAAAGAGTCACCTGGTTTCTCGGTGGGGAAGAGCTTTGATAAACTCGGTTTCAAGGGGTCACCAACATCAGAGATAGTACTGGAAGATTGCGAAGTAAGTGATGACGCGGTACTTGGAGAGATAGGCCGGGGATTTATCCAGGCAATGCAGACCCTTGAATTTGGAAGAATCGGTATGGCTACGGTGTCCCTGGGCATTGCGGTTGCGTGCATGCAGGAAGCCGCGAAATACGCGTCTGAAAGAAAAGCATTCGGCAGGCTAATTAACCGTTACCAGGAAATATCATTCAAACTGGCGGACATGATGATTATGACCGATATTTCACGTCTACTGATTTACCGGGCATGCTGGGCAAAGGAAACTGGTGACCCCGAATCCGCGGTGCTTGCCTCATGTGCGAAACTGTTTGCCAGTGAATCAGCTACCCAGATATCAAGCTGGGCCCTGCAGGTTCATGGCGGATACGGCTATATCAAGGAGTTCCCAATTGAGCGTTTATATCGTGACGCGAAACTTGGCGAGATTGGAGAAGGAACCTCCGAGATACAGCGTGTACTCATCGCCAAAGATGTTCTCAGTAAATACGCGGATTAAAAAGCAGGGAGGAGAGGGATATGTCAATTGACAAGAAGTTTATTGGTAAAACATGGCCCAGGTTGACCTATGAAGCGGGAAAGGAAAAAATAAAAGAATATGCCAAAGCCATAAAAAATCACGACCCGCATTACATTGATGATGAATTCGCGAGAAAATCTAAATATGGAACAATCGTTGCTCCCCCAACGTTCGCTGTTGTGTACGGGGCACAGCTTATTGAACCGATATTTTTCGACAATGAGTTAAACCTGAACCTGGCCATGCTGGTACATGGAGAACAGGAATTTGAATTCTATGACATGGTAAAGGCAGGTGATGTGCTAACGTCAGAGGCAAAAATAATGAATATAGAGAACAAGGAAAAGCTGGACGTTGTTTCCATTGAGCTGATGACACAGAACCAGTCTGGTAATGATGTATGCAGGGGTGTATATACTTTCGTGGTGAGGAAATAAGATATGAGTAAAGCGTCATTAACAAAAATTGAGAAAGGTCAGAGCTTCTCGGTAAATGAAGAGGTGGATAAGTACAGGGCCATCTATTATGCCGGTGCGTCGGGAGATTTTAATCCCATACATATCGATCCAGAGTTTGGGAAAATGGTAGGACTTGGCGGTACGATTCTTCATGGCCTGTGTTCTCTTGGATTTGTGGCTAAAACGGTCACTGACTGGGCGGGTGATCCTGGAAAATTGAAAAAGATAAAATGCAGGTTCGCTTCACCTGTGCATATCGGGGATAACCTCTCTATTCAGGCTGAAATTTCAGAGATAAAGGAAAACAGGGGATGTCTTGATATAAAAGTTACCCGTGATGATAATACAGAAGTTTTGAAGAATGTATATGCTGAAGTTGAAATATAATGTAACTCTTGCCTCATAAGACCCGTAACAGACTACACAGTTTGACCGCGATGGATATTTTTTCATCGCGGTTTTTTTTACTAAAGCCCGGGGAAGTTATGCAGGAATCACGAAATATTTCTGATATTATCATTACGATGGATTATTGTTGAAGGGGGTAGACATATTCATTGATTATTTCATACCTTCCGCTTTTGCGAAGGAAGTTAAACAACCTGCTCTTCATATAAGCCACTATCCGTGGTGAGGATGCGCTGATATCAAGATCAGGGTTGTCACTGTTAAGATTGTATAACTCGTATTCTATACCTGTGGTGGTGGGTATATATATCAATTTATAATGATCATAAATGATTGATCTATGCTTGGCGATTTCAACCAGCCTGTCATAATAAGGTGTGATGACTATTTCGTGATTGTTCTGTAGATCGATGGTGGCAATCCCTGTTATCTCGGGATACATTATTCGCTGTTTCTGAAAAAAATGATGACTCCTGTTGTCAAACCATATGCCTGTTTCAGTATACGCGCTGATCCTTTTAACACTTTTATGGTCTTTTGTAATTTTGGATGATTCATTTACTATACCAGGCATTAGTGATATCCCATGAAAGTCATCCGGTATTGGAGTATCGGTGAGATGGCAGATGGTGGGGGCAATATCTATCGTGCTGCTTATACATGAGATTCTCCTGTTCCCGGGTACGCCGGGGCCGTGAAAAATACATGGTACCTTCAGGCTGTATGCTCCCCGAAGATGTTCGCCGTGTCCCATGCCATAATCATTTTCGTAGAGATTTTCTCCATGATCGGAAGTTATCAGGATGATTGTATTGTCAAGTATGCCTTTTGCGTTCAAGTGCCGCACAACGGAATCAACTGCATCATCAAAAGCGAGAACACAACCGTCGTATAATGCCCTGACATGCTCAATATCTTCTGCACTGGTAGATGTATCTTCTTCTGATTGGGCATCCAGTGAAACTACTCGTTGTTTCGAATATTTATAGGGTCCGTTGTATGATTTGCTTGTAAACCGGTTGTAATATGGATGGGGACCGGGATAAGGGAAATGTGTAACAGAGTAAAAAGCTGTAATGAAAAATGGTTCTTTTGTACGAACCTTATCGTCGATTTCATTGATAATGTTACCGGTAACAATTGCCGGGTCTGCGAACTCGGCATATTCTTTTATACATGGGAAAAGTATCCTTCCTGTCTTACCGGTTAGAAATGGGATAAGAAACAGGTGGTTTTTTAAAATTGCCTGTTGGATCATGATACGGGCGTTGAAAGTGGGGGCATGCACCTTGTCGAAGCCCAGATCTATCCTGGGGAAAATATCAGCGGCGAAATCACCAAACAGGGAGGTGTGATATCCTTCACCGGAAAGTACCTGCGCAAGTGTAACCCGTTTTCCCTGTCTTGATTCCCACCTGGGAAACATGTGACCGATGCCATGGTTCTGGGGATATTGCGACGTGAGGATACTGACCCATGATGGGAAGGTGCGTGGTACCGTGGTATACACCCCGTCAATTGATGTCCCGTTGCTGATCAATCGGTCAATTGCGGGGGTGGTGGGCCTGTTATATCCGAATCCGCTGAAATGGTCAGGACGCAGGGCATCTGCGGCCAGGATAATTATGTTTGGTTTTTCTTGTATGTTGCTTTGTCCCCCGGGAAGAAAGAAAATAATTATTATAAGCAGTGAAAATACTGAGATTACAATGCCACGTCTTCGCATACCCGGTGAAAGTTCAAACTGTAATGTTCTGAACAGTAAAGGGAATCGTGAAACTGCTTTTTTCAGAATATGCAGTAACAGCACACCCGCGAAACCAAGCAGGAATAGAACCTGTATAAATGTGAAGAATCCAGGTGAGACATTGTTTGTCAGTAATTCCTGGAATGAATGGAAGGCCGCGTTTTTATTATAAAAAGTATCGCTGTATAGCTGCGGGTACTGTATACAGTGTTTGCAGAATTGCAGAAAAAACAACAGAAAGGTAATTACAACATTCACGGTTGCCAGTGCTTTCACCGAAAACTTTTCACCGAAAAGATATAAAAGTACCAGGTATACTGCAGAACTGATCACAATACCAATCACAATATAGGCCGCAAGTATCTTGATGAATGAGATTGTAATAAGTAACTTGTAATTTGCCAGGATTACATCCATTACCCCTTTGCTGGTATTGCCCATGTAAGAAAGGGACATGTTGGCAATAAGGGCATAGGTGAAAAGCATCATGCTTACCAGTACACCTGGAAGCCACGCTGGCCGGGTTTTTGCTATGGCATTGATGATTTTTTTAAAGAGTAATTTGTTCATTTCAGGGTTTTTATACGCAAAGGCATTTATGGGTGCAACCATTTTAATATAAATTTTTGGCTCATTCCGGAATTTTGGGGAAAACCATCATAATT
>JAGYNX010000086.1 GCA_018399855.1 Spirochaetota bacterium | reverse complement strand
GACACACTTGAATCAATTATTTAAAAGCGATTATTACCTGCCAGGCGGGATCAGAAAGAGACCGTACCTCAACGTCCCTGAAACCCGCGGTATCAAGCCACTGAATGTATTCATCCCGGGTATAGATGTTTCCCCTTTTACTCTGGGTTAACATGTGCAGAGCCAGCGTGGCGCCAAGATAACTCTCTCCCCTGATATTGTCAAAAATGGCGATAATACCGTTATCAGCCAGGTTCTGATGACACATGGTGATTATCTTCTGATTATCCTCTGGCGACTGGCCATGGCAGATATTGCCCAGAAAGGCAATATCGTATGAACCTTCGGGGAGGGAGACGGTTGCATCCCCTTTCTGCAATGAGACATTTTTAATCCCTGATAATTCCCTCTCCATGACTTCAAGTGATTCGGGCAGATCATATATTATGGTGTGGATGTTTTTTCGCGAGAACTCCCGTGCAAGGGTGCCGGGAGCACCGCCGATGTCTGCCACTGTAGTTGCCTTTGGAGAATATTCAAGGCACACATTTACCACTTCAGGTGCAATTTTCTTTTTCCATGGGGAATCCATTCCCCGTATAAAGTCTTTCATGTCAAGTTCACTGTAACTTGTGGGGTCAGGTTCACCATGAGTTAACACGTGAGACAATGTTCTCCATGGATTCACCAGGTACAGAAGGAATTTCCAGAAGTCCCCTTCATATTCATCCCCCCCTTCATCCACCAGTCGGGAGACAATCTCGTCCGGAACAGAATACTCTTCGTCTTTTTTTGTTATATATTCCATCTCAACCAGGGCTTCCAGCATCACCCAGGTTGCCCGCCTGTCAAATCCCAAACTTCGGGCAAGTTCATCAGCGGTACCGGGTTCACGGTACAGCTGGTTAAATACACCAAGTTTGAATGCCTGTCCCACGAAAAGTGTTTCTTCAAGGGCACCTTGTAGTTCTCGTAATCTCAAATGCTGCTCCAGTGTTGTAATATATTAAATATTTTCTTCTCATCTACCGTTTCACGGCATAGAGTATGATACTCTTGGGGAAAAAATTATCAAAAAAGTTCTCTACCTTTTCCATTAATCTTGAATCCATAGTCTTCACAAGAAATGAATGATACCCTTTTGATACCGGATGATTGTTCAGGTGAAGGCCTACTACGCACCTGATAATCCAGTAAATGGTATGAAACGAGTGTTTAAAATCAACGGCATATACGTCAAGGCCGTTGCTGTCCATTATTGAAGCCAGCTTTCGGGGGATATATTTTCTTACGTGTCCACCCGGAGAAGTAAAATACTCGTAGGTAAGCACATCATAGGCGATCTCTGTAATAAACGTGGGTACAGTTATTGCAACCACCCCTCCCGGCTTAACCACCCGGGCAAGTTCGCTGCACGCGCGATAATCATCATCCACATGTTCCATAACCTCGGCGCATATAACCCTGTCAAAAGTGTTGTCCCTGAATGGAAGCTGCAGTGCGTCACCAATTTGTACCAGGTATCTTCCACTTTTATGCGCCTGTCCCTTCTCTTTCATATACGCCAGGGTATATCGTGTCTTGCGTACCGATTCCATGTCCATGTCCATACTCCAGACATGTGCGCCACGGGAGATGCATTCAAAGGAATGACGTCCCCCCCCACAGCCGGCATCAAGTATATAATGTCCTTCCTGAAGGTTTAATGTGTCAAAATCAACTGTGAGCATCTATGGCCTCCCGGTATACTGCTTCCATTTCCCGACCCGCATTTTCCCAGGTAAAGGTGTGCAATACACGTTTCCTGGCTTCTTTACCCATCTTTTCACGCAATTTCGGGTTCTCAATTAAGAAATCTATTGCATCGGCCAGAGCCTGTGGATCCCTGGGAGGCACCAGGTATCCTGTTTTCATATGTTCCCCGATAACCTCGGGCAATGCTCCCCCGCTTGCGGCAATTACCGGCAGTTCGCATGCCATGGCTTCTGCCGCGGGGAAACCGAATCCTTCATAGAGGGAAGGACTGAGGGCAATTTGCGTTTTTGAATATAACGAGATAAGGCGGTCCATTGTTATTTTGCCGGTAAAGGTGATTTTGTCATTTAGACCAAACTTGTCTATCCATCGTGGAACGAAATTCCTGTTAGGGGCCCCGCCATCTACAATGGTCAGATTCACGTCATTTCTTGTCAGGGTTAACGCTTTGAGCAGGTACATGACTCCCTTTTTACGATCTTCAACATTGCCAACAAAAATCAGGCTGTTCTTTTCTTTTTTATGGTATTTCCCGTTCATGGGATAAAAAATTTCTGAATCCATACCGTTATACACCACCCGCTGTTTACTCAACGGGACACCGAAAGCTTTTGTAATCTCCCTGGCTGAATCATGGGATACGGTAACGATCAAATCCATTCTTTTTGATACGAAACGCTGCATAAGCAGGGGATAATATAACACCCTTTTCATTTTCAGGTAAAAGCTTGATGGGTATTCAAACCATGTTGTCCTGTCGATTGAAAGTGGGTGATGAATTGTGGAAATAAAGGGTATGCCAAGTTTTTTTATAAGAAGAAACCCGTATCCCAGGCACTGGTTATCATGTATAATATCAAATGTATGGGTACGTGACAGTTCTTTCAGTTTCTCATAGGCCCGGATAGAAAATGTCTCGATCTCGGGAAATATACCAAATCGGGAGGCCACGTACTCGTAAAAGTTCAAGGGTTTAAAGGTTGCAAAAGGCTTGTCTGGTTTTACAAAATCTTTCACGTTAAAGTAATTATGATTACTCACATAATGATAGGTAACCCCTTCGATGGGAAAGGGATAAGGGGGGCCCACGATGGCGTGCACCTCGTGACCCAGCCTGACCAGTTCACGGGCAAGATACATCAGGTATATTCCCTGTCCGCCGCAATAAGGATTACCCCTGTAGCTCATGAGGCATATTTTCATAATGAACTCCTGTATGATGCCACCACGTCTTTATACACCGCCAGCGTGTTTTGGGCAGCCACCGGCCAGGCGAACATATCAACCGCCCGCCTGCGTCCTTTTTTACCCAGTTCTTCACGCAACGGGGCATTATTCAGCAGCGTATTGATGGCATCTTTCAATGCTCCCGGATTTTCCGGTTGTACCAGTATCCCCGCGTCACCTACCACCTCGGGCAATGCTCCCGCTGTTGTTGCTACAACAGGTGTTTCACATGACATGGCTTCTGCAGCGGGAAGACCGAACCCCTCGTACAGTGACGACATGACCAGTATGGTACAGGTACTGTAGTGATACACCAGTTCGTCGAGATCCACCTTTCCGGTAAAATGCACCCTGTGTTGCAGTTTCAGCCTTTCAATCATCTTCCAGGCCGTCAACCTTTTTGGCGGTCCCTCGTCTACTATGGTGAGGGTGACATCCTCCGGCAGCATGGCAAGTGCTTCAAAGAGATATCGCATACCCTTTTTATGATCTTCGGTGTTTCCCACGAAAAGAAGGGATTTTTGCTTTCTGGGTTCACCCGTATTTCTGAAAAGTTCAACATCCATGCCATTGTATACAACCGATACTTTTTCGGGAGACAGACCGAATGCCTGCTTCAGTTCGTGCAGCCCTTCCCGTGAAGAAGTAATGACACGATGCAGACGGTTAATCACCTTTCGCTGCATGGTTAAAGGGTAAAAGAGAATGGTACATGCTTTCTCCCACATGGTTGTATCAATGAGAAAATCAGCGTTTCTGTCCCTGGTGAGGGGATGATGTACCGTTGTCACTATGGGTATGCCATATTCCTTCATTGGCAGCAATCCCCACCCGAGGCATTGTACATCGTGTATCAGGTCGTATTGTTTCTTCTTGAGAAGCTTTTTCAAGTAAAAAAAGGATTTCATACTGAATGTTTCCATTTCCGGAAATATGTGAAAGCGCGTCGCCACATACTCTAAAAAATGCCAGGGAGAAAAAAGCTTCTTGAGATTTTCATAGGGGATATGTGATGTCCGCATTGACCAGAGGTGAAGGTTTTCCAGTTTGTACACATTCGCCCATTCTTCCATGGGATCAGGATATGGCGGTCCTACCAGGACATCAATTTCAACCCCCTGTTTCGCAAGCTCCCGCGTAAGGTGATACAGGTATATTCCCTGTCCTCCACAGTAGGGGTTGCCTCGATAACATAAAAAAAGAACCCTCATCGGTGAGCACTACTTCTCTTTATAAAGGGTTGACCTCGCGGTAATTATAGCAACTCCAACCCAGAACACCATTCCCAGTAGGACCAGTGTAATTACCGTCGCGGGGATTGCTATTGCCAGGTAATACTGCTGAATAACACCATATATGAACAGCCCTGCAAGTGCAGCAGTTACCAGGCAGAGTAAGAAAGCTTTAAATTTTGAATTATCTTTTTTTTCTACGATTTCAGGCATTGGCGGTGCCACCTTTATTGTTAATATAGTCATTCCAACCCAGAAGCCTGTTGACAGAATCCCTATGGTTACCATACCAACGGGAACGGCAACCGCGTAATATGTTTCAGCAGCAATCTTCTGAACATTGGAAATGGAATATGCGTCGTTAAGTATATACGCGTAATATCCGAAAACGGCCAGCAACACCGTTGATATCACGCATGCGAATATTCCCAGAATTCGAGCTCTTGGCATAACAGGTATCCTTTATTAAAAACTCAATACAATCTTTACCGCGTCATCATCCCGTGCCACTGCCATATCAAATCCTTTCTGAATCTCCTCAAATGGCATATCATGAGTCAGCATCGGCCTGACGTCAACTACGCCTTTCAATATCATATCAAGGGCGTAAGGGTAATCCATGGTAAGATCAGGCCCTACGGATGCAATCATTCTCAGTTCTTTTCGAAAAAACACATTAAAGTTAAGACCAGGTGATTCGTCAAGACAGATACCGAAAAAGGCTACCTGGCCATTATGCCTGGCAAGATCAAAAGAGCTGTTTATAACATCAACGTTCTGCCCGAAGGCCTCGATAACGATGTCAGCCATGTTCCCTGATGTGATTTCCTTAACCCGTTCTACAACATTTTCAGTAGAAGGGTTTATAATGTGACTGGCCCCCATCTGCCTGGAAATATTCAGCCTGGTATCCAGGGGATCAACGGTAATAACCGATCGTGCCCCGGCATTTTTGATCAGCGACGTGAACAGTTGACCAACGGGCCCCTGTCCCAGTATCACCACGTTTTTATTGTAAGGGCTGTCGATTCTGAACACGCAATGGGCCACCGCCCCCAGGAGCTGGGTCATCAGCAACACATTCAGATCCAGGTTGGAGTTTTCCGGCAGCTTCTGCACCCTTGCCGGATCATTTACATGATATTCCTTGTATGCGTCAAGGCCGGTAGGATAATACATAACCAGGTCGCCTTCTTTCCACTGTGAAGAACGAGATGCCTCGATTACTCCAAGACATTCATGTCCCGGAAAACCCGCTGGAAAAGGATACGAAGCCGGATTATAAGAAACAGAAAAATACGGCAGGTCAGATCCGCATATGGCAGCTTTCTTCAGTTTTATGCGCACAGCACCATCAGGACAATCCGGAATTGGATCATCTGTTATTTCAAATCGTGCCGGTGATACTATTCTTGCCGCCCTCATGCAGCGTTCCTTCATACATCTAAAATATTGAAAACACAGTGTGACAGGGTATATCAATTGTCAACATATTTATTGTACTATTATTTTGGTGGTATATGTGCATATTTATTTGTATTTAAGTACACATAATCAATATATCGTTTCCTATTTTTCTTGACATCCCGCTCATGGTAATTAGAATCACGCTATCATTCACAATGAACGCACAGTGAACCATGGAGAAAAACGAATGAAGATTTCCACCACTAAAATTAATGGATATAGTCTTGTAAAAATTGAAGGTTCTCTTACCATAGAATACATAAAAAATATCGAACAACAGGTGGATCAATGCCTTGACGAAGGAAGGGATGTAATTCTGGATTTTTGCGAACTTTCCTTCATATGCAGCGCGGCTCTGAGTTTTCTTTTAGCATCAAACCAGAAGGCAAGCGCGAAATCACTCAGGCTTGCAATTGTTAACTGCAACAATGATATCAGAAATCTTTTCAACCTCACCGAGCTGGATAAGCATCTCTCCATATTCAGTTCTGTTGAAGAAGCCAGAAGAAACCTCGAATCTTGATACAGCACATTATAAGGAAGAATCATTGAAAATAATAGTTTGTCTCGGCAACCCGGGAAGAAAATATAAAAAAAACCGCCACAACGCCGGCATGATAACAGGTGAAACCCTTGCTGAAAAATACGGCATTCGGGTAAAGAAAAAACAGCATTCTTCCATAACCGGTGAAGGAAATATTGATGGATTCAAGATACTAATGTATTTCCCACAGACATACATGAACAACAGCGGCATGTCGGTAAACCAGGCCATGCAGCATTACCACCTGTCTCACCAGGACCTGGTGGTGTTACATGATGAGATCGAACTTCCTTTTGGTGAAGTACGGGATAAATTCGGGGGAGGACACAAGGGCCAGAACGGGCTCAGATCTATTATACAGGAAACAGGAAGCGCGGATTTTTACCGTGTACGCATTGGCGTAGGACGCCCGGACAATCCACACATGACTGTTGCCGACTGGGTGCTCTCAAATTTTACCGGTGAACAATTGAAAATGATGGACGAAATCGCGCAAAAGGCAACAGACAGCCTGCTCTCATGTCTCCGCGCGCAGTAGATATGTTATTATCTTGACTTTACCCGTAAAAGTACAGTATGTTTAAAATCAATTATACTGTGAATACTTCTTTTACCTGCTTCAGGAGGCACCCATGAAAATAATTGTTCCTTTGGCCGAGGGCCTCGAGGAAATCGAAGCCGTTTCCATCATTGATGTGCTAAGAAGGGCAAATCTTGATGTCACTACTGCATACATTCAGGATAACCCGGTAAAAGGATCACATAACATTCTCATTACCGCTGATACATCCCTTGAAAGCCTGAAGCCGGTAGACTTCAACTGCATCGTTCTTCCCGGCGGGATGCCGGGCAGCGAACATCTGAAAAACAACGACACTGTGAACAGCTTTGTAAAGCATATCTACTCCAAGGGTGGCTACGTGGGAGCCATATGCGCGGCGCCAATCGTTCTTGGACACGCGGGTATTCTATATGACCGCAGGGCAACATGCTTCCCTGGCAACGAGGATCAGCTTGAAGGGGCAATCATCGTTGACGAGCCGGTAGTAGTGGACGGCACCGTGATAACAGGAAAAGGACCGGGATGCGCTATACCCTTTGGACTGGAGCTGGTAAAAATACTGGCAGGTGAAGAGATCAGCAATGGCCTGAAAAACGCCATGCAGGTCTACTGGATGTAAAAACAGCGGTTATACATGATCAAGAAAAGCAACTTCAACAAGGGAGCCTATATCTACATCGAGGGAGATGAGGATGTTGATGATATTTTTATAGTAGAAAATGGGGTTATCCAGCTTACTAATTACAACAGTAATGTTCCCCGTATAAAAAGCACCATCAAGCAGGGTGAAGTATTCGGCGTTATATCCTCCCTTTCAAACCGCCCCCGCATCGAAAGCGCCGTAGCTGCCACCGATGTGACCGTAGACAGGGTAAAGCGGCAGCAGTTTATCACGCTTTTGCAGGCACAGCCCCCTATCGCCATGAAAATTCTCAACACATTTTCGAACCAGCTTAGGGCATACAATGAACTGGTGGTGTCACTTCTTGACGGCGCACGGGATGTGAGGACGGAAGAGGAAACGTTATTCAGAACAGGTAAGTTTTACTTTACCGAAAGCCGTTACAATCATGCCAGGCACGCACTCTGGCGCTACCTTGAATTATTCCCGGGATCAGTATATACCGACGAGGCCC
>JAGYNX010000085.1 GCA_018399855.1 Spirochaetota bacterium | reverse complement strand
CTCAACGGTTACTTCTGCCATGGAATTCATGGCCGGTGCCAAGGCGGGTTACTATGCATGGCAGCCCTTTTACAAGGACTTGGGGGCATCGGGGATGTCAGACATCGAATGGGGTGACGGGATACTGTATGGACCAATTGTCAGTTTCATTTTCACACCAGAGCTTTCACTATCCGTGGCGGGCCTCATGGGGAACCAATCCACCCACTGGCAGTCAGAGTTCAGTGATTTCGAAGGAGGTCAATCTGTTAGTGGAGACTACGCCTTTGATGTATTCAGGGCGGATTTGGATGCAGTATTGAGTTATCGCGCTCTTGAAAATGTTCGGTTGTTTGCAGGTTACAAGTACCTTTATATGAAGGTTGACTTTAAATATACCGAGCTGCGTACAGATGACACCTCAAACAACGAGATTGACGAGATTAATTTAAGTTCAGATTCGTATAACAGTTATTTTCATGGACCTGCACTTGGTGTTGGCTACGCACATCCATTCAGCCAGTATTATTTCGCAGCTATTACTGTTTCAGGTGTGTACATGTGGGGAAATTTTTCTATGAACAACTCAACAGGGCATAACTGGAGTGGAATCACTTATTCGGGCCCTCGAAAAAACGATATGGCCGATACATCAATGCGACAGATAGGATTAAATGTTGAACCATCCATTGGCTTCAGTCCCGGCAAGGGAATGCCAATTATTACCCTTGGTTTTCGTTACCAGCGATTCTGGGTACAATTCACTGACAATACTTCCGGGCAGGACCATCTACCTTCAAAATGGCTGGATGACACAATGCTTGGGATATTCATGAGCGTGGTATTCATGTTCTGATACAACAAGCGCACGGCCAGAAAGATGCCGTGCGCTTTTATATTTTTCTAATTCATTATTACAGGGTAACTGGTATGGCAAGTGATATCTTTGACAGGTTTTTCTTTGCCTTCTCGTACTCTGGGTCAATCTGAATGGCCTTTTCAAAACTCTGCTTTGCTTCCTGTATGTACCTTTTGGCCTCTTCTTCTTTTCCTCTGCCTTTTAATTCTTCTGCTTCCATTACCGCCAACTCACCACGATAATTACTCAATGATGCCGCCACCGATTTTGTTTCAACCTTCTTCGTTATCTGCATTTGCTCCTGGCTGGTAAGCATGGCATCAAGGTACTCGGTCGTTTTCACCACCAGCCTTTTTTCAAGATCAAAGAAACTGCCGGTTTGCCCGGTCACCGAGGCGGTTCCAAGCTGTGCCCCCTTCTCCACGGAAAAAACCTGTGACTCCAGCCGAAGCTGACCGTTCATCTCCATGAATGAACCGGTAAGGATATAGTCTGACCCGGTCAGCTTTCCAAGCCTGGTGATATCATCCGGATTCACCATACCGCTGAGCTGAAATTCCTGCTCTTTCATCACGTCCTTTAGCCGTTCTTTTCCAATAATGTTGAACATGCCGATGGCCTCGATATCAGTCATCACCATTGATGCCAGGCCGAATTCCCAGGGCTGGTATTCAAGGGCCCGGCTTTTGGGGGTATTATTCTTGAAGTTTAATACAACCAGGGCCTTTCTTTTTGAACGGGGAATATCCCGCAGGTAGTCTTGAGAACTGCCGCATGAAACACAGAGAACAATGACGCATAGTATGAATAATTTATTCATTTTCATCATCATGACCTCGTAATTGTATTATCGTTATACTACAGTATTACTATACTGCTGTTTGTTCAACTTTTTTTCTTCCCTGCATCTCTTAAATAAAGGAAGCTCCTGTAAACTGATAAATTTTGTTAATTTCAGTTGACGAACTATATTTCATTTTAGCAATATAGTATACAATACATTCTACACATACTTACACAATGACAAAAGGAAGCACACATGAAACCTGTACAAATCACCGATGACATATACTGGGTTGGTGCCATAGACTGGGACCTTCGAAATTTCCATGGATACCTCACACAACGTGGATCAACCTATAACGCGTACCTTATAATTGATGAGAAGATCACCCTGATCGACACGGTAAAACACTACATGGTTGACGAAATGCTTGACCGAATAAAACGTGTAGTTGACCCCGCAAAGATAGACTATATTATTTCAAATCATGTTGAGATGGATCATTCAGGCGGAATACCCCGGCTAAAAGAACTCTGTCCCAACGCGAAAATACTCACATCGCCCAATGGACAGAAGGGGCTGCATGCCCATTACGGCGAGAAACTCGAGGTTGAGGTAGTAAAAACCGGTGATACCCTTGATATCGGGAAACGCACCCTTCAGTTCATTCTTGCCCAGATGGTACACTGGCCTGACAACATGGCCTGCTACATTCCCGGTGACAACATTCTGTTCTCAAATGACGCTTTCGGTCAGCATATTGCCACATCAGAACGGTTTGATGATGAATACCAGCTGGACATCGTCATGGAAGAAGCGAAAAAGTATTACGCCAATATCGTTCTTCCTTACGGCAAGCAGGTACAGAAAGTTCTTGAAGGGGTTGGAGCCCTTGATATATCAATTATAGCCCCCAGTCACGGTCTTATCTGGAGACAAAGTATTGACACCATCGTTGCAGAATACCACAAGTGGGCCGCCAACAGCACAAAAGAAAAAGCATTGATCATATATGACACCATGTGGAATTCAACCAGGATGATTGCCGGGGCCATACAATCAGCCTTCGAAGAAAAGGATATTCACACCAGCCTGTTCGATCTCAAGTATACACATATCTCTGATATAATGACCGAGGTGCTTACCGCTAAATATATATGCGTGGGTTCACCAACCCTCAATAATAACATGCTCCCTAACGTCGCAGCATTTCTCACCTACATGAAAGGATTATCACCGAAAAACAGGGTTGGCCTGGCATTCGGATCCTACGGCTGGGGTGGGCAGAGTATAGGTCAGGTTGAAAAGTCACTTGAAGAATGTGGCTATTCACTGTTACACAGTATTAAGGTACAATACATCCCTGATGAAGCACGCCTGAATGAAATAACAGGCAGCATCACATCAGCCCTTAACACTATATAATTATCAAAAATACTTGCATTTTTCCGGGTATACTGTTACATTATGTAACAATTACAATATTTTTATAATGATAATTTTATAATAAGTATAAAAGTGAAAACCGATATGGAAGAATTAAAGAAATATTTGCAAAGCAATGACATCTCACCTTCTTATCACAGGATCAAGATACTGGAATTTCTGAGAAATAACAGGATACATCCTAATGTTGATGTAATTTATCGGGCACTTGAAGAAAGCATACCAACCCTGTCCAAAACCACGGTATATAATACATTAAACCTGTTTTCAGAGAAAGGGCTCGTTGCCCAACTTTCAATTGAAGAAAACGAATCCAGGTATGACATAAACACCTCACCCCATGGCCATTTCAAGTGTACACGATGTGGCAAGATATATGATGTGGAAGTTAGCAACGCCCTTGAAGCATTACAGCAGATTGGTGATCACTTTATTACAGAATACCAGATAAACATGAAGGGTATCTGTAATTCATGCAACACTTCTCCCAAAAAAAATTGATAGCAGCATGAAATGCAGAATATTCTTGACAGGGGTACAGGTTTAGAAGATTGTTGTATTCATTACATTTTTATTATCGTTTCATATTTTTGTCAAAATATGGCTTGATTTATACATGATTCTGCTGCATACTATTACAACAAATGAGATACATCACGCAACTTCAGAATTGATACACATACACGATGCAGTCAAAATTTGAGACTGTGTACATGCAATGGAGAGAGCTATGCAGTATGAATTTCACGTACCGGATATGACCTGTAATCACTGCAAGATGAGAATAGAGAATACAGTATCTTCTCTTGAAGATATAGACTCTGTAAATATCAACCTCGATAAAAAGCTGGTCGCCGTAGAAGGAGACGCATCCGAGAAAGATATTCGACAGGCCATTCAGGATTCAGGTTATTCTGTTTCAAACGCATAATCAAAAAGCCTATAGAATTACATGTATTCATGTAATAACTATATAGTATACACACAAAGAAGCCCTGGAGGTAACAACATGAAGAAATATGAATGTACAGTATGCGGCTATATTTATGATCCCGCTGAAGGTGATCCCGATAACGGTGTAAAAGCCGGCACCAAGTTTGAAGACATTCCTGATGAATGGGTGTGCCCTGTATGCGGTGCTGAAAAAGATCAGTTTGAACCCGTCGACTAAACACTTTAACCGCCATGGAATCATATATATCCATGGCGGTTGTCATATTGATACGATAATTAATCCCTTGTGCACAAAAAGAACACAAGGCAATATTTGCCAGGAGGTATAACATGGACGCGGTACTGCTCTCAAGAATTCAGTTCGGCCTTGCCGCTGGCTTTCATTTCATATTTCCACCATTAACACTTGGACTCACGTTGATAATAGTTATATTCGAGTCGATGTTCTATAAGACCAACGAAGAACTGTACAAGTCCATCTCGTCATTTTTTATAAAGATTCTTGCCCTCATATTCGCACTGGGAGTTGCAACAGGTATTGTACTGGAATTTTCATTTGGCACCAACTGGGCGGAATATTCCCGCATGGTTGGTGATATATTCGGTGCACCACTGGCTGCTGAAGGTATTTTCGCGTTTTTCCTGGAATCTGTTTTTCTCGGCGTACTCCTGTTTGGCAGGAAAAAGGTGTCCAGGGGATTTTATCTTTTTGCCGTGATAATGGTATTCCTGGGAGGGCATCTTTCAGCATTATGGATACTGATAGCTAATTCATGGATGCAGACTCCCGCCGGTTTCGTGATGGAGGGAGGACGGGCAGTGATGTCAGACTTTTTCGCTGCAATCTTCAACCCATCTACATTTGTCAGATTTTTCCACGTGGTGGTTGCCGCATGGATCACGGGCACCCTCTTTACCGCAGGTATAAGTGCCTGGTATCTTCTCAAGGACAGGCATGTGGCACAGTCGAAGAAGGTCATCAAGGTTTCAATGGCCATTTTCATTTCTATGGCTATATTGCAGTTTGTTTCCGGTCATATACACTCGGTACAGGTAACACAGCTTCAGCCTGAGAAGATGGCAGCATTCGAAGCGCTGTGGGAAACCACCGAGGGGGCACCCATGTCTGTCATCGGTATACCAATTGCCGACGAGCAGAAAACCTACTATGAGATCAAGATACCAAAATTCTTGAGCCTGCTTGCGTATTTCGATCCAAACGCCGAGGTAAAGGGCCTCAACGCCTTTCCCAGGGACGAATGGCCCCCGGTTATGCTGCCCTACTTCTCCTATCATATCATGATCGGCCTGGGAACACTGTTCGCGTTGATGGCCATTATCAGCGGGGTACTCATGGCTCGAAGAAAACTTGAATCAACACGATGGTTTTTATGGGCACTTGTTCTTGCCATACCGTTGCCCCACCTGGCAAACGAATTTGGATGGATAGCCGCCGAAGTGGGTAGACAGCCCTGGGCAGTCTACAGGGTACTGAAAACATCAGCGGCAGCTTCCATCGTAGTTCCCGCGGGTCAGATCCTTTTCACCCTGATAATGTTTTTCGCCATATTCACTCTGCTGCTGGTGCTCTTTATCTTTATTCTCTTAAAACTCATCGAGAAAGGGCCTCAAACAGGCGATGAAGCAGGATATTAATAGGGAGGAGGACTATCATGGAAACCATTGAAATATTACAGAACGCCTGGTTCTTTATCATAGGATTTTTATTTATCGGGTATGCCGTACTTGACGGCTTCGACCTTGGAATAGCCGTGCTGATGCCGGCCCTGGCGAAGAAAAACAGTGAACGGCAACAGGTGATGGACGCTATATGGCCTTTCTGGGATGGCAACGAAGTGTGGCTGATTACCGCCGGCGCGTCATTGTTTGCCGCATTCCCTCACACCTATGCCACCGTGTTCAGCGGTTTTTACCTTGCCCTCATGCTGGTACTTTTCGCCCTCATCTTCAGGGCAGTATCAATGGAATTCTGGTATTATGATGAAAAACGTAAACACATCTGGAGCTGGGCTTTCGTAGTGGGAAGCCTGGTACCCTCGATACTATACGGGGTTGCCCTGGGCAACCTTCTTGTTGGAATACCCATTGATGCCAGCATGAACTACGGGGGAACGTTCTTCACGCTTTTACGTCCCTACCCACTTGTTATAGGGATTCTCGGTCTTGCGGCGATCCTGCTTCAGGGTGCTACCTACGCCGCACATAAAACAGATGGCGTGGTACAGGAACGGGCACAAAAACTGGTACACAGGATACTTGCACTATACGCCATTGCCCTGGTGTTGTCATTCATTGTAACCGTTATCTATCTTCCGCAAACCCTTTCACTGTTTCCCGTCTGGATCGCGGCCATAGTGACCGTGGGAGCACTTTCCGGTGTGTACATGTGGTCAAAGAATGGATTTGACAGGAAAGCCTTCATGTCATCATCCCTGTCCTTTATCGGTCTCTGGGGTATCGTGGGAACCACATTGTACCCCAACCTGGCACGGTCTACGGTAAATGAAGCATTCAACCTGACAATATATAATTCGTCTTCAACACAGATAACACTTACTGCAATGTCAATAATTGCACTGATCGGCATGCCCATTGTTATACTGTACTCCTTCTACGTGTACAGAATTTTCAAGGGCAAAGTTTCAATAAAACAATAGCACTAAATAAAAATATGGAGGACTCAAATGGTTAAAGAGAAACTTGAAGTATATAAATGTGAAGTATGCGGTAACATCGTAGAAGTACTTCATGTTGGCGGTGGAGAACTGGTATGCTGTGGAGAACCCATGAAACTGCAGCAGGAAAACACCGTTGATGCCGCGAAAGAAAAGCATGTACCGGATGTAGAGAAAACCGCTGACGGCGTAAAAGTACAGGTTGGCAGTGTTGAACATCCAATGGAAGACAAGCATTATATTGAATGGATACAGGTTATCGCCGACGGGAAAAGTTATCGCCAGTTTCTTGAACCGGGAGACAAGCCTGTTGCCGTTTTTAAAATTGAAGGGTCGAACATAATTACAAGAGAATATTGCAACCTGCATGGTCTCTGGAAAGCATAACAAACAGGAGGAACACACTTAATGAAAAGTATTAAAGGCACGAAAACCGAACAAAATCTGCTTGAAGCCTTCGCGGGCGAATCACAGGCACGGACACGATATACTTTTTTCGCGTCAAAAGCGAAAAAAGAGGGATACGAGCAGATATCAGCCATATTCACCGAAACAGCAGACAACGAGAAAGAACACGCCAAAAGGTTTTTCAGTTTCCTGGAAGGTGGGGACGTTGAAATTACCGCTACCTACCCTGCCGGGAAGGTGGGTACTACATCTGAAAATCTGAAAGCTGCTGCGATGGGTGAGAACGAAGAGCATACAAAACTCTATCCAGAAGCAGCGAAGATCGCCGAAGAAGAAGGCTTCACCGACGTAGCCTTTCTTTTCAGGAAGGTGGCCGAAGTTGAGAAGCATCACGAGGAACGCTACCTTGGTCTTTTAAAGAATATCGAAGACGGTACTGTATTCAAAAAGAGCGAGAGAACACTCTGGAAATGCCGAAACTGCGGCTATATTCACGAAGGCGAAAGCGCACCTGATAAGTGCCCGGCCTGCATTCACCCACAGGCCCACTTCGAGCTTCTCTGTGATAACTTCTGATCGATTACACACGGCTTAGCTGTATACAACCAAAAACCGCGGTATATTCAATACCGCGGTTTTTTCGTTTAAATAATAATTTCTCACGGCGGCACTGCGGCACAGCGAGTTGTTCAATACATGTTAGTATCACTTTTTACTCCGGATGATGGATTGTTGTTGAGTTTGTTTTGGATATGTTCTTACAGGCTAAGAAATACGTAAAATTGATTTTAAAGCTAAATATAAATTCTTGGA
>JAGYNX010000084.1 GCA_018399855.1 Spirochaetota bacterium | reverse complement strand
TGATAACTATACCAGAATTGAAGGACATACGGATAACAGGCCGGTATCCCCGCGGGGTCTTGGAGAAGGATATGATAATAACTGGGAACTCTCGTCAGCCCGCTCTGTGAACGTGGTGGAGTACCTGGTTGAAGAAGAAAATGTAAAACCGAAACAGCTCTCGTCAGTGGCTTTTGGTGAACACAGGCCCATAGATGATAATAATACACCCGAGGGGAGGGCATATAACCGGAGGGTGGATATTGTAATACTTCGTGACAGGGGAATGCCCAGGCAGACGTCGCCGAAAATTTCAAGACCGCTGCCCGATGAAGAATGGAGATAGGAGTTTTTCAGGAATGCGGTTTAGTGACATAATCATAAATTAATTGACATTTGATTTTATTATATTATGATGTCAATTAATTGCTTAAATTAATTGACTTGAAGGTTACCTTGAGATAGCGTGGGCGATTGTCGCTTTTTTGTGATGCCGGATGTCACGTGTGCTGTGTGGACCGGTTTTGAGAATAAATTTTCAGCAGGGATGAATAGCTGTAATTATTATTTGAAGGTGAACGTATGGGTGACGAAGAACGAGTCAATGTTGATGATATCGAAGAGGAAGAGTCTGAGGGGTTAGCGAAAGCGCCGTCGTCGTCAGATGCTTCCAGGATTATAAAGCTGCTCCTGTATATTGCCGGGGCCATACTGTTGGTATTCATTGTGATAGGTATTTCATACCTGGTGACAAAATACGTGCAGGAACAACGGTATGAGCGGGAGCAGGATATAGTTCTTGCGCCGCCGCCGGCACCGCTTTCTCATTTTGATCTGCCGTCGTTTTCGGTTACAACCAAGGATGCCGAGCCGCATTTTGCCAAGCTTACGGTTTCACTTGGGTACGAAGATAATGTTGCGTTAAACGCTGAACTGGTGCAGAGAACGCCGCAAATTCAGCATATAATTAATATAGTGCTGCGTGGGAAGAAATACGAGGATATGGATTCCGTCGAAGACACGGTGAACCTGTCAGAGGAAATAAAAGCTCATATCAATACAATATTGATTTCCGGGAAGGTTAAGGAGGTTTATTTCCGGGAATTTGTAGTTAACTAGAATTATTTTTATTATCTTGTCAGTATAAGGTAGAGGAATACGCCTTGAAGACTGATTGTTCGGAGGAATTACATGGGTGACGGATCACTGTCCCAGGACGAAATAGATGCTCTATTACAGGGAGCTGATGACATGCTGTCGGGGTCTGGTGCGGCTCCTTCCGCGGAAGCTACACCTTCAAGCGGACCCCTTTCACCGGTAGCTCGCGATAGTATCGCGGATCTCTTTAGCGGGGCAATGGCTTCGGTTTCACCCGCATTGTCCGGATACCTGGGTAAAAACATTACCATATCCAATGCCATGGTGGAGGTGAAGACAGCAGATGCCCTGAGATCAGAGCATAACAAGCAGTACGTACAAATTGCCATGAATTTCACCGGTGGTGTTACCGGTGCTAACCTGATTGTGTTTTCGATGAACGATGCCGGTGTCATTTCGTCTCTTATGATGGGGGACGATTCGGGTGCTCCTCCATCCGAACTTACCGATGCCCATCAGAGTACCCTGCAGGAGTTTGTCAGCCAGATGCTTTCATCCACCGCAACACATATCAGTGAACACATGGGACGCTCAATCAATACCACGGTACCTGAACTCTCTGTTGCTGGAAATGGACAGGAGCTGTCATTACCGCAGGGTAACGAGCTTGTAAGGGTTACCTATAATCTGAATATTGAGGGGCTGGTAAACTCCCGCCTGTATCATATTATGGATCTCGGCCTGGCCCGTGAACTGGCAGGATCTTCAGGTGGAGCCGGAGGCGCTGGCGGCGGAGAACAAATGCAGCAGATGCAGGAACCTTCCCAGCAGAGAGGACCACAGGTAGGCATAAGCCCTGTAAAATTTCCACCCCTGGGCGAAGGTATGCCCGCGGCAGCATCGGGGAACATAAATTTACTTCTTGATGTCCCAATGACCCTAACCGTTGAACTGGGACGGACAAGACAGCTTGTGAAAGATATTCTCGGACTTGGAGAGGGTTCCATTATTGAGCTGGACAAGCTTGCCGGTGAACCGGTAGACCTGCTTGTAAATGGAAAGCTTATTGCCAAGGGCGAGGTTGTTGTCATTGATGAAAACTTCGGTGTGCGTGTAACAGACATCGTGAGTCCGGCCGAGCGGTTAAATAAGATACAGGTGTAATGATACCGTAGATGAAAAAGGAATATTCAATTATAATAGTCATTTTGTTTTGCGGGGCATTTGCGTTATGTCCCATTAAAACATGTAATCACTTTCATCCTGTTTTTGGCGGGGCATATGCTGCTGAAAAAAACAGTAAGCCTGAAAGCAGCAAGAAAAATGAAAAGGAAACATCAGATAAAACAGACATTACCGGTGAGAAAAAAACCGGAGAAGCAGAAGAGAAGGGGCTTTACGATTACGAGCAGCCCTCAACTGAAGAGCAATCGTATGGATGGCTGATATTTAAGACTATCCTTATTCTTGGTACCCTGGTTGTCGGGTTTTACTACTTTTTTCATTACGTAACAAAAAAGGCGGGGATCCAGACTCTGGGGCAAAATGTTGTGCAGGTACTATCTGTAGTACCCGTGGGACAGAATAAATTTCTCCAGGTTGTAGATATGGCGGGTAAGATCCTGGTGCTGGGAGTATCGGACAATAATATTAATCTTATTACCGAGATACACGATAAGGACGAGATCGACAGAATTCGCCTGCTGAGTTCCAGGTCTGCCCCACCTGCCCCGGGGGGCTTTCAGGAATTTGTGACAAACCAGATCGGCAGGGTTTTTGACCGGGTTAGGGGTACAGGGAATGATGCGCAATACATAAGAGATCATGATTATGAAAAAGATTCGATGCAGTATCTCAACAGTCACAGATCACGTCTCAGGAAGTTAAATGGCGATGAAACGGATAATTAAATATAGCGCTGCGGCTATTATTCTTATCACAGTGCTGCTGGCTGCTGGTCAATTATTTGCCCAGGACGCGGGTGGCGTTCGCATGCCTATACCAAAAATAGCATTTGATATAGAAGAAGCATCATCACCGAAAGATGTTGCCCTCAGCCTGCAAATATTATTTTTGCTGACCATATTGACCCTTGCCCCTTCCATAATTATGATGATGACCGCCTTTACCAGGGTGGTCATTGTTCTTGACTTTGTGAAAAGGGCATTGTCCCTGCAGCAGATGCCGCCGACACAGGTAATTGTGGGGCTTGCTATCTTCCTCACAATATTTATTATGGCCCCCACATTTACCGAGGTGAATGATACGGCCCTGCAGCCCTACCTTAACGGTAAAATCAGCAATGAGCAGTTTTTCGAGCGGGGCATGAAACCCATGCGTTCATTCATGTTTAAGCAGACGCGAAAAAAGGATATCGCACTTTTTATAGAACTTGCAAAGCTTGAAAAACCAGATACACAGGAGGACGTACCCTCCTACTGTCTTATCCCCGCGTTTATGATCAGTGAGTTGAAAAAGGCTTTCGAGATTGGCGTATACCTGTTTATACCCTTTATTGTTATAGATATGATTGTAGCCAGTGCATTGATGGCAATGGGGATGATAATGCTTCCACCGGTTATGATTTCGCTGCCGTTTAAAATAATATTGTTTATACTGGTGGATGGCTGGAATTTGCTTACGTATGAGCTGGTACGCTCATTTGTGCAGTAGTTCGTATAACTTGGAATTAGGGATGATATTATGACAGATATTACTGTTATTAAAATAATGCGTGAAGCGTTGATGGTGGCCATGGTGGTGTCTGCCCCCGTACTGGGCATTGGTATGCTGGTGGGACTGATCGTATCAATTTTCCAGACCACCACCTCGATACAGGAACAGACATTGACATTCGTTCCGAAGATACTGGCTATCTTCGCGGCGTTTATCTTCTTTGCCTCATGGATGATGCATACGTTAATCAATTACACGAAGGGCGTGTTCATGATGATCTCAAAGATTGGTGCCGGATAACATGCAGTATTTTGTACTACAGTTCCAGGTATTTTTTCTTATCATGGTGCGCATGTCAGCCATGTTCATAGTGGCCCCGTTTTTTTCAAGCGGGGTTATCCCTTTGAGAATAAAGGGTATCGTGGCATTTCTCATGGCACTTGTTATGTTCCCTGTCGTGTCATCGATGGGGTATGAGCCCACAACTAATATGGGTTTATTCGCTGTTATGGTTACACAGGAGATTATTATTGGTTTGTTTATTGGATTCCTTGTTGCGATTATCTTTTCGGCATTTCAGCTGGCAGGACAGTTCTTTTCAGTGCAGATAGGTTTTGGTATTAACGAGGTTATTGATCCGCTGGCACAGGTGTCCATACCACTGATAGGGCAGTTTAAAAACCTGATCGCTCTTTTGCTTTTCCTGGCGATGAATGGGCATCATGTACTGATTCGGGCAATCTATCGATCCTATGAACTTGCTCCCGCTTTCTCTCTTAAAGGGAGTTCGTCTGAAGGATTTTTAAAATTCCTGATGTACGCCTTCAGCGGTATGTTTGTAATAGCGTTAAAAATTGCACTACCAGTGGTAGCCATTATTTTCCTGATTACCATCAGTCTTGGTATCCTGGCAAAAGCGGCTCCGCAGATGAACATTATGATGCTGGGGTTTCCTTTTAAGATTGCAGTAGCCTTTGGAATGCTGGTTATGACCACACCCCTGGTGGTGAGAATTATGAACGTGTCAATCGAGAGAACATTTAAATTTATAAGTACAGTGGTGCATCAATGGCCTGTATGAATACTGTGAATAAAGGATGTGTGTTTTCAACTGGAGAAGGGGATTTGGATATCTTTGAATACGACATAATACTGGAATATCCTGAATTCCTGCTTCCAGACGGTCTGACCTTTGACCTGCAGCTATTTTCCGCGGAAGAGGAAGGCCGTACTGAAGAACCAACTGAGAAAAAAATCCGGGAAGCCCGTGAAAAAGGGCAAACCGCCAAGACCGAAGAACTCACACAGGCAATTACGGTTATATTCGGGTTCATGGTAATATTTTTCCTGGGAGGCTGGATTCTCGAGACTATAATTAAAATGACAATTTTCTACCTGTCATCCTTCTCGAATTTTACACTGACAAAGCAGAGTATATTCAATGAATTTATAGCGGTTGCAAGTGAATCGGGAAAGATATTATTGCCGATTTTTGTAACCGCTTTCGTGGCGGCATTCGTGGGGAACGTGGTTCAGGTTGGTTTTCAGTTTTCATCCCACCCACTGAAACTTGACTTTTCAAAGATAAAGTTTGACCCGGCCACAATCATGAAAAAGGTACTTTTCTCAAAGCAGGTTGCCATGAACCTGTTCAAGTCATTGTTCAAAGTGCTGGCCATAGGGATTGTATGTTATCTCGTTATCTCAAGTGATTATGAAGTAATTATCAATTCACCGGACATTGGCATCAGCATGGCCTTGAAAGCAGTGTCCATTACTGGATTAAAAATAATAATATGGTCAGCTGTTCTTCTGCTGGTGTTGTCCATACCTGATTATTATTTTCAGAAACAGGAATTTATTGAGTCATTAAAGATGACTAAGCAGGAAACAAAAGAAGAGATGAAAGAAACCCTTGGTGATCCGCAGGTAAAAGCAAGGCTTCAGGAAATGCAGCGTGAGCTGGTAATGAAAAACATGATCCAGGAAGTGCCAAAGGCAGACGTGGTAGTTACAAACCCTACTCATTACGCGGTAGCTCTCAAGTATGACAGGGCCGCCATGGACGCGCCGGTAATAATTGCCAAGGGAGCCGACAGCATAGCACTTCGAATCCGTGAAATTGCAAAAGAGAATGAAATTTTACTGATTGAAAACAGGTACCTTGCAAGGGAGATGTATAACAGGCTGGATATTGGTGACATGATACCGGAAGATCTCTTTTACGCGGTGTCCCTTGTGTACGCTGAGCTGTATAAGAAACAGGGTTTTAAGGAAGCCATATGAAGTTGAAACAGGGGATATAGGTTATGGCAGAAGGGAAAATGAAATCCAATCTTTCCCAGGATCTGAGATGGATGCAGAAGTCTGACGTATTGATGGGGCTTGGTGTTATTGCGGTGGTGACAATGCTGATCATTCCGCTGCCCACGTTTCTTCTAGACTTTCTGATGGCCCTCAGTGTAATGATTGGTATTCTGACACTCCTGGTGGTAATGTTTGTTGCCAGGTCATTTGATTTCTCCGTATTCCCATCGTTATTGCTTGTTACCACTGTGTTCAGGCTTGCCCTGAACGTTTCTTCTACACGGCTTATTCTATTGGAGGGGTCTGCTTTTGATGGAAAGATTGTTCGTACTTTCGGGGAGTTTGTAGTAGGGGGTAATTACGTTGTTGGTTTTATAATATTTATTATACTGGTTGCAGTTCAGTTTATTGTTATCACCAAGGGTGCGACAAGAACCGCAGAAGTTGCAGCCCGATTTACCCTGGATGCAATGCCCGCGAAGCTGATGAGTATAGACTCTGACCTTTCAAACGGTATTCTTACCGAAGAAGAAGGATTGAAACAGAGAAAGGAAGTTCGAAAGGAGTCGGATTTCTACGGGGCCATGGATGGTGCGTCAAAGTTTGTTCAGGGTGATGTAAAAGTGGGTATCGTTATCACCATTATAAATATCATTGGTGGATTTATTGTTGGAATGGTAATGCGGGGAGAAAGTTTTCAGGGTGCCCTTGAGACCTATACCCTCTTGAGTATTGGTGATGGCCTTGTGGCGCAGATACCGTCACTTTTAATAACAACGGCAACAGGTATTATTGTTACCAGGGCAGTATCAGATGATAATCTTGGCACCGACCTGTCCAACCAGCTTGGTTCACAGCCCCGAGCGCTTTTTCTTACCGCAGGGGCACTGGGGGCATCGGTTCTCATTCCGGGATTTCCCAAGATTTCAGTTTTGCTCATATCCATTTCACTGGCCGTGCTGGGATACGTACTGATGCAGACGAAAGAAGAGGAAGAAGAAAAATCACGCATGGAAGAGAAAGAAGCGTCACTGCGTGAGCATAAGCCTGAATCTGTGCTGCCATTGATACAGGTTGACCCACTGGAGCTTGAGATCGGTTACAGCCTGATCCCCCTTGCTGATCCTGACCAGGGGGGCACACTTCTTGAGAGGATTACCAATATCAGGAGAAGAAGTGCCCTTGAGATGGGCCTCATTGTCCCCCCCATTCGTATACGTGATAACATGGAACTGGGCCCGCAGGAATATTCACTGCTGATAAAAGGAGTAGAGGTGGGACGGGGAACCCTGCAGGTGGGGAACCTCATGGCAATGGATCCGGGAACTGTTGAAGAGAAGATTGAAGGCCAGGAATTTACTGAACCTGTTTTCAACTTGAAGGCAATATGGATCGATACTGAAACCCGCGACATGGCAGAGAGAAAAGGATATACCGTTGTTGATTGTCCCACTATTATCGCAACACACCTGACTGAACTTATCAAGCGACACGCGGATGAAATACTGGGCAGGCAGGAAGTGCAGCAGCTTATCGATAATATCAAGAATGATTATCCGGCAGTAGTGAATGAATTAATCGGTGAGAAAAAGATGACACTTGGGGAAATACAAAAGGTGTTGCAATCACTGCTACGCGAACGTGTTTCAATCCGCAACATGGTAACCATTATGGAGACACTGGCAAGTTACGCGGATTATACGAAGGATATCGGGTTGTTAGCTGAATACGTACGTGTCGCGCTGGCCAGGCAGATATGCCGAGAATACGTGGATTCTGACAAGGTTCTGTCGGTCATTACTGTTGATCCAGAGATTGAAAACGTGATTCGAAACTCTATACATGATGATCCAATCGAAGGACGGGTGGTGGGGCTTGATCCGGATACGCATTCGAGGGTGTTGAA
>JAGYNX010000083.1 GCA_018399855.1 Spirochaetota bacterium | reverse complement strand
AGAAAATAATAGTAGACCCCATGTGTACCCTGCGCCGTATTGTCCGTTCGGACATCCCCAGTTCATCGGCGATCTGGCCGGTGGTAAGCCTTTCCCTGTATTTCATGTGAAATATTTTTCGTGATACCTCGTCCATGGCCTGGAGCCCCCTGACAAAGCTGTTTTCTTCTTCGTATAATGCCATCCATGGATCAATATATACCGAAAGCTGGTATTCGGGAAGAAAATCAAGGGGAACATTCTCGATTCTGCTGTATCTCTTCATGTAGTTCAGGCTGAGATTGTGGGCGGTGGTAAAGAGAAAGGATTTCAGGTTCCTGTCGTCCAGGGGATGCCGCCGGGCGTAATGTATCATGTTGAGAAAACAGTCGTGGGTCAGGTCATCGGCTGTTTCACCGGAACGCACAATTCGCAGTATGTATCCCCGAAGCCGATGGTGATACCGGGTATACAGGTCGGTAATAATATTTTTTTCTGCCATGAAAAAGTTGCGTTTCTGATGTCCGGAAACGTCCCCCCGTTTGTTATACAATACAGGTATGTACTATAGCGGGTTATCGGCCCGGTAAAAGATAGCCCGATTTAATACTACCGGCGAAAAAATAACAACAAAAAAAGGCATAAAATTTCTGATAATAAAAGAGGTGCAAAATGACAATACGTTTTGTTTCTATGTTCGTTGTGGCCATGCTTGCCATGGCAACCCTGTTCCAGGTTGTTCCGGGTGTGATGGCAGACACGGACGCGCGGGTTTCGCCCCTGGTGAATGTATCAGATTCACCTGACATGGAGTCAGATGACCAGCAGGAAGAAGTGGAATCTCCCGAGAATACACCGGATGATGATGAGCAATACGACGAGAATGATTCATATGAAGAACCGGATGATAATTACGAGGAGTACGACACAGAAGAATACGAGGAATAAACAATATCATTTCCTAAAAACCAGCGGCAGCCGTGACCGACGACACTACAGGCTGCCGGCGGTTTTACCGCTTAATCACCATGCACGGTTTGTCCGATTTACGGATGACCTTCTCTGAAACAGAACCAAGCAGCATCTCCTCGATGTTGCTTTTTCCGTGAGACCCTATGGCGATCAGGTTCACCCTTTCTTTCTCTGCCACTTCTATAATAGTCTTGAAGGGAACCCCGTCTTCGATTCTCACCTTTACCTTGAAATGAGGAGAAAGTTTTTTCTGTATTGATTTCAACTTCTTCTCGGCTTCCTCTTTCATGGTATTAAAAAGATCAATTTTAAAATAGGGCATCACCTCGCCGAACCACGAGGCAGACTCCACGTATCCCGTGTATCTAAGATCGATTACATGCAGAACAACGATCTCCTTTGTCCCTGAATCCTTGAATTTTTTCAGGTAAGGTATTACGTTATCGGAGCACTGGGAAAAATCCGTGGGGAAAAGAATTTTTTTAAACACGGTATCACCTCAAAAGTATTGTTCTTGAGTATTAGAGTGTATATGCTACATGAAGGCAAAGGGAAATGCAAGATAGATTTTATTTAAGAGAACTGTTACTATCCAAATATACTAACATACCACGGGTACTGCCTGCATGAAATTCTACAACAAAAAATTCGCAGAGGCATATGACAAACGGCTCACCGAAGAGGGTTATCCCGGAAGGCTACTGAAGGTAGTATGCGGACAGCTTGAAGGGTATGAACGGGTTATCGATGTTGGTGCCGGATCGGGGCTTTTCACCGTGCCGCTGGCAAGGAATGGACATCACGTGGTAGCGATAGAACCCTCTCCCCACATGATACGATTATTGCGCAGAAAGCTTGACAGTGAAATACGCCCCAGGGTGACCACCGTGCAGTCAACCTGGGAAGAGGCTGATATCCCGGCAGGTGATGCTGTTATTTGTATTCATGCCGTATATCCCATGAAAGACCTTTCGGCGGCCCTGTTGAAAATGCGTGATGCCGCACCCCTGCGGATGGTGCTGGTACGCAACGAGGCTGAAATGGATACAATTTCTGACAGGATCAGGGAAGAGTTCAGCAGCGATCGATGCGGGTCGGACTACCTGGCACAGGTGCGCTCGGTCTTATCAGGTAATGGCATACCGTACAAAGAACTGCTGGTTCATGAGCAACGTGAAATATTTTTTCATGATCTGTATAAAGAGGCTGAAAATTACTGCGGGCACCTGGACATAGACCCCGCGAAGGTAAAAGAAGTGGCCCGCTTGATTGAAGGGCAGTGTGAGTACGACGGAAATGTCTACAGGTTTACATCATTTCTCAGTGACATCATTTTTCATTATTAGTGCTCCCGGTCATCATGGGCCATCCCCTTTCTGACGCTTCCCTTTCAAGATGGGTGTCGGGATTAACGGCAACCGCACATGCTGATTTAAGTAACAACGGCATGTCATGATAACTGTCCGAATAGAATGCCACCTCGGCCAGGGTAAAGCCCATCCGACCGCACCACTGCCGGGCGTAATACACCTTACCTTTACCGAAACAGTAAGGGGTGATTGTTGCCCCAAAGGTGTTATTGTTCTCTTCATTTCTGTTGGCGATCACGTGGGATATGCGAAGATGTTCTGCGAAGGGACGGGCAATTGCCTGGTGCTGGTTGGTAATGAGTACAACGGGTATACCAAGGCGATGGTATTGTTCAACCAGGCTTGCCGTATCTTGATGTATATGCTTTTTCCCCTTCTGCGCGAAGAAGCGGTCTGCCATTTCCCTGAATTTGACGGGGGTATAGCCTTTCATACGAAAATTCTGATAACGCATATAGGTGTGAATGTCAAACCGCCCATGGATATACTGCCAGTGAAGCTTTAAAAGCCACAATATCTCAATAACTGACCACAGGCTTCGGGAAAGCCGCCATTTTGACCAGAGCACATCTGTATCGGCGTCTGTGAGTGTTTCGTCTAGATCAAAAAAGGCTGCTTTTACGTTGGGGAAAAAATATGGTGATTTCATCGTATCAGTATAGCACTGGTTTGTGGATGGTTAATGGTTTATGGTTGATAGTGGATGGTGGATGGTCTCAAATTATCATCTCACCTTTCTCTATCAACCAAAACCATAAACCATTAACTAACTCTGCGTGATCATCCTGGATTCCCGCATGCGGGTAGCTATCACCACGTTCAGTACCATGAGGGCGGCGAAGACCAGCATGAAGGGGCGCATGGAGCCGGTTTCAACGGACCGGAACATGTCCATGCCGAAGATGAATATTATACCGGATATCTGTCCCACCCATAGTATCATTCCCTGCGAGGTAGACTCGGGTGCGGGATAGCTCACTTCGGCACCATACTGGAAGCCGATTGGGCCGGCGCTCATGATAAAGAAACCGAGTATGAACCCTGCTACTAGCAGGCCGGTGAAGGTCTGCGCGAAAGTGAGACCAAGCAACCCCGGTATGATACACACCATGGTGAGGATCATAAAAGGTTTTCGACGACGCATCTTGTCCGAGAGAACAGGAAGTATAATGGCACCGATTACCCCGCCAACCATCATCATGCCGCCAATAAGTCCGGCCTGCTCGGGGTTAATGCCCCGTGGAGCCAGAATCTGTTCAATCCAGGTTGTTACCGCGTTGAATATACCAAGGCCGATAAAGAACATTATCAGCAGCAGCACCATGTCGCGTTGTTTGAACAGGTGTTTCAGGCCTGCCAGTACAAGAAACCGTTCTTTTGCTTCTTTTCCCGGAGGTGTGGGCGGTTCATCTCTCACGAATATCATGAACACGGCGGCGCCCACCAGTGAGATGATGCCGTACAGCATCAGCATGCCTTCCATACCCTTCGACGCGGTGATGTATGGAGTGACTGCCAGGGCAACGATGATGCCCATGTACTGGGAAAGAGCGGCGATGCCTGCCGCGGTTGCCCGTTCGTCGATGGGAAACCACTTCGCTCCCAGCTTGGTATAAGAATTCAGGATAAAGGGCTGAGCCACTGCCAGGCCTGTCTGGGCAACGCATACCATGATATAACTTTCGGCGTAGAATCCTTTCATGAGGCCGAATATGCCTACAAGTAGTGCACCAAGACCGATGCCCTTCCTTATGCCGTAACTGTCAACGATGTACGATGCGGGGATGGACACCAGCACGTAGACGAACATGAATATCATTGACAGCATGCCTATTTGAAGTGGTGTGACCTGGTAAAACGAGGCAGCCTGCCCGGTTATGGGGGCAAAGGTTACCCAGTGTATTTGTATTACGATATTAAGAATTGCGAATACGAATAGTACTACCCAGCGGTAAGGATACACTTTTACTGATGCTGTTTCCATTTGCGCACCTCTCATTTTTTTAAATACGGCAGATGACTGTCAGCACGGGGGACTTGTTCTTTTATGCATCTCGGGCATCTGCCCGGCCGGTTTATCACCGGTTTTTTCGTTTATTATGTTCTCGTTAAGGGCAAGAAAAAGCTTTTTATTGCGGTCGTATAACCGTGTAAAGACATCAAAATTGCGGTCATACATGGCACGGTTTTTCCTGTTGGGGGTATAGACTTTTTCTACCGGAATAAAGGTCTTGGCTTCCTGGAAAGAGTTAAAAAGTTTAAGGCCCACCCCGCATACGGCGGTGGCGCCGATGGTACCGACGTTCTGGCTGTTGGCTATGGTTTCTATCTGCCTGCCGGTGATATCAGCCATGATCTGGCACCATACTTCAGACTTGGCGCCGCCGCCCACGAATCGTATTGTTTCCTGGCGGGGTATTTTCTTTTCCATGGCCTCAAGCATCCATCGCTTGTGAAAGGCTACTCCTTCAAGTACCGACCGGATCATCTGACGTTTTCCCGTGTTCAGCCCCAGGTTAAAGAACATTCCCCTGCTGTAAGGGTCTTCCCGGGGAGACCGGTTGCCGTGAAGCCATGGGGTGAAAAGAACGTTTCCTCCTCCGGCCGGGGTTTGCAGTACCACCTCGTCAAGGAAGTCGTAAAGTGAATTGTACTCATCGTTCTTTTCGCAGATATGCTGTGCTTCAAGGTATACCCCGATCTCGTCAAGGGCCAGGTGATCCCGTACCCATTGCAGGCAGGCACCGGATGTCTCCTGTTCTGCCGTGTAACAGTATCTTCCGGGAATGGCACCCAGTATGGAGGCCATGAAGTTGCCGATGTCTACCATCCGTTTGTCCACGTTTGACACCACCCATCCCGAGGTGCCAATGTAAATATGGGTATCATGAAGCTCAAGTCCCCCCGACCCGATGGTAGTCAGGGGCACGTCACCACCCCCACCGAGAACGGGAATACCTTCAACCAGCCCCATCTGATCCGCTGCTTCGAGGGTGAGGTGGCCAACTATGTCGGTGGCATCGTACACCGGGGGAAGAAGATCCATGTCAACGTCGTAGGTTTTACACAGTCCCCTGTGCCAGCCCAGTTTTCCGGGCCGGGTGTCGTATATGAAGGTAATATTGGCCGAATCCCGGGTCATGGCAAATTTGCCTGTGCAGCGGTGCACGAGGTAGTCTTTCACGTCCAGCCACTTGTGCGCCTTTTCAAATATTTCAGGCTCGTTGTCTTTTACCCAGTGGTATTTCCACAGGGGATCCTTGGCTGTGCCGGCAAGGCCGCCGGTATAATACAATGTTTTTAAAGCCTTGCGGAGGTTCCACTTACCATCGATTTTCAGCAGGCCGTGATTGAGGTGCTTCTTTATCTGCTCTGTTGCCCTGCCGTCCATGTAGCTCATTGGATTGCGCAGTGCTTTTCCCTGCTCGTCCACAAAAATGGAACCCTGCATCTGGGCGCAGAAGGCCATTCCCCTGATATCCGCCGGTTTAATGGTATTTCGTTCCATGATGGTACGTGTGGCCGTACAGATGGCGTTCCACCATTCGTCAGCCTTTTGCTCTACACCCCCGCCCGGGAAAGTGTAAATAGGGTATTCCACCAGGTATGAATCTACCAGTTCAATTCGGTCGGTGATGCGGTACATACACGACTTGTTGCCGGTGGTGCCCACATCATGGACAATAATATATGCTGTTTCACTCATGGCTGTCCCCTGATCGTATGGTATGTTCAGTTCTTATAAGCATCACTTCTCCCCGGGGGAGGCGGGATACTTTGTATTGTACTACAACATATAGTCGACCAGTTGTCCTGTCACTGGCTGATGGGTCAGAAATTGGAAAGTATTACCCGGCGGGGTACTGGTTGCGGTACGCGCTGGGGGTCATCTTCATTATCTTCTGAAAGGTGCGGTTAAAGGTGGTAAGACTTTCAAATCCTGCCATATGGGCCACGGTGATAATGCTTTCATCTGTTTCACGAAGGCACTCTGCCGCGTATTTTACCCTGCGGCTGTTGATGTAATCACCCATTTTCATATTCGTAAATATCTTGAAAAAACGGCTGAGAGAATCCGGGTGCATGTTCAGCGAGGCGGCCAGGCCCTCACGTGAAATATCAGCGGTAAAATTATCGTCGAGGTATTGTATTGCCTTTTGTATCTTTGCTTCAATGGCCGGTGACAGGGTGTGCTGTTTTTCCCTGTTTTTCTGAAGGGTCAGCCGCTGGTAGAAAAAGGCGTCTTCAAGAGCCCGTGCCGTCTGGTTGATGAAGGCTTCAAGCAGGGGTATATCGTTTTCTGTAAACGGGGTGTGCGAGGTGAAACGCTGAAAATAACCGATACCTATCACCTCCTCACCGAGTTTTATGGGTATGGTCAATTCGGTTGAATTTTTTCCTGAAATTACAGGTTTTTTCTCCCGGTAGCTTGCCTGTACCAGTGAACTGTTATATGCCAGGATTGATGCGTCTTCAGCTGAATTGGATGCCTTGCATTGCAGTTTTTCTTTTTCATCCACCAGGAATATATAGGCCTGTGCTGATTGTGAAATTTCACGGGCCTTTGCTGCAGCCCTGCGGAAAAGCTCATCGGTATGAGAAAGGATGCTGATGTCCCTGCTTAACCTTGATACAGTAGACTCGGCGTCACGGGATGAGTATCCTGACAGCATTTCCACGTACAGTTCCCTGCCGATCTCGCTGAAAAGAAGGTCTATGGTTCGGTCGTTTACCTTTCCCTCAAGCCGCATGTTCATCTCCTGCACCTCCATGTGCAATTGCACAAACTGACCGGTGAGCACGAATGCCATGGAAAGGGTGACGAACAGGTACGTATATTCAAGTATATAGGGAATATCGTATACGCCCATACCTACCAGGGCGTCATTGAGACAGGCGGCAAAAAACACTGTCATGGCAAGAACCACCGGTCCCGAGGTGCGGTACTCTTCGGACAGCCAGTGGCGAAAGAGCATAACAAGTACATATACCGAAAGTGCCATCATGAATATATATTGGGCCATGTACAGGTAACCGGGAGTGGCCTCGGGGTAGCGCAGATCTATGAAATTGCCAACGGTTACATGACGGGGACCCGTCCCCGTGTAAATAAAGGCGGTTGAATTGTCAATTACCAGGCCGGCTGTGAGGAATACCGCACATATGATGGTGAGTGGTATGAGTACCTGTAAAGGAATACGGCCCAGGGTATAGGCATGGGTAAACCATAGAATGGCGATAGTGAACAGGGCAAGGGCCGCGAACTGGTAGCGCTGCCAGAACATTCCCTGGGGGATGGTAGAGGCGCTGTACAGTCCCGCGCAGCAGATATCATAAAGGGTGATGGAGAAGCAGGTATACGAGAAAAAAAGATGCTCCCGGTGTCCGGGTATTCTCAAATAGAACAACAGGTGATATATTCCCACGTAACCGCATATGGTTGCCAGGATAATCACTGCAATGGAAACCGGGATCATGGGTTAATCCTCTTTCTTGAAAAGCTCCGGGGCCTCTTTTATCAGCCTGGTCAGTACCTTTCGCATTTCTTCCTGGTCCAGCAGGTAACTGGATTTCTTGCCGCTGATAAGCAGGTAGCCGGGGGTAGCGCATTGTATGGTGAAAGTAAAAGGGAAGAAATGCATGGGTTTTTCATAATACGAGAA